>JBIOVE010000001.1:0-3450 GCA_044867565.1 Candidatus Udaeobacter sp.
ATACATCCGCTCCCGCCAATTGAGGTTCGGACGTGGAACGGTGACGGTCATGATCAAAAATCCGAATGACGAATGACGAATGACGAATGAATGACGAAGGACAAATGCCAGTTGGACCCGTTGCGACGGTTGGTTCTGCCGGCTTTGTTATTCGGACTTATTTCGTCATTCGTCATTCGGATTTCGTTATTAACTTGGCAGAAATGCCATTATTCCCGCGACAATGAAAATGTTAACTAGCGCGATCTCGAAAAAGAACAGCCAACCAAGCCGCATGAGTTGATCATAGCGGAAACGGGGCAGGGTCCAGCGCACCCACATGAACACAAAAATAATGGCGGCGACTTTGGCGAAAAAGACTGTGATGTTGAACAAACCTCCGATGACGCCGCGCCATCCGGGCGCGCTTCCATCGACAAGAGCCCAGTGAAATCCGCCATACCATGACGGAAGTGGCAGATGCCAGCCGCCGAAAAACAAAGTCACAATGATCGCCGACCCCGTGATCATGGCTGCATATTCGCCGAGGAAAAAGAGTGCGAACTTCATGGAGCTATATTCGGTGTGATACCCGCCCGCAAGTTCCTGCTCGGCTTCGGGAAGATCGAACGGCAAGCGATTCGTTTCCGCGAAAATGGCGATCGCGAAAACGACGAACGAAATGAGCATCGGAAGCGCGAGCAACCATTTCCAGGGATTCATCCAATCGCCAACGAACGGCGCAATCATCCAGCCATGCTCGATTTGATAGCGGACGACACTGGTGAGGCGCAAATTTCCGATGAGCAGGAAAATGGGAATGACGGCCAGCCCAAGCGACAACTCATAGGAGATCATTTGCGAACTCGAACGCACGCCGCCCAGGAACGGATATTTAGAATTCGATGCCCAACCGGCGAGAACGATCCCGTAAACGCCGAGCGAGGCGATGGCGAAGATAAACAGGATTCCGACATTAACGTCGGCGATCACCATCGGGACGCCTAGCAGTGTGCTGCCGAATGGAACGACTGCGATCGTGATAATCGCCGGCATCATCGCGAGAGCTGGCGCGAGCCAGTAATAAAACGTGTTAACGTTGCCCGGGCTGAAATCTTCTTTCAGCAACAATTTGAACATGTCCGCAATCGGTTGGAAAAGGCCTGCGGGTCCGACGCGATTTGGGCCCCGCCGATCTTGAATGAAGGCGCTCACGCGCCGCTCCGCATAAACGCTGTAGGACACCATCGGGAGAATCACGACGAACAGAATCCCAACGATCTTTAGTAGCGACGTGATGATGAGGAAAGCCATGTCGATCTTGTCCTCTACTGCAACCGCTGCGCGTTTACAACGATGATGTAACACAGGCATCCTGCCTGTCTTGTCGAGAGCGAATCTTGCCTGTTCGAATCGGCAGGCTGGAAGCTCGCCTGACCATTCAGGCTGGAAGCCTGAGTTACGATCCTGGCCGGATGGCGCGGCGTGTTGCCTGGATCGCGACGGCTTGCTCAATGTTTTCTTCGTCGCTGGGATGTGTTGGCGGTAATTCTTCCATTTGCAAAATGTGCACGCCGAGGTCGCCAATTTTGCTCAAGGTCAACCCGGCGAATTGCTGGACTGTCTCGCTGATGCGGTGAAAAACGTCCTCGATGGAGAGAAGGGAGTCGCCTCCGCTGACCGCCTGGAGCAAATCACGCAAAATCTCCCAATCATCACGAGCATTGCCGGGCGCACGTACGGCGCGATTCAATCGCTGCAATCGGCCTTTGCCGTTGATCATTGAGCCCCGTTTTTCGGCAAAACCGCACGCGGGCAGAACGACGGTCGCCTTTTCAGTCGCCTCGTTTGACAAGATATTCATTACGATGAAGGCAGGGAGCTGCGCGAGTTGTTCGACCGGTATGCCCAGATGCATCGTATTTTCCTTCAAAATCGCCAGCGCTTTGATTTTTCCGGATTTCACCGCGTCAGCAATCGCAAGCAGGTTCGCTCCTGGCTCAGATTCCGATCCAAGGATGAGCCGCGCGCCGTTGGTATTCGGGTTGCGGTCCTCACTCAGCAAAATGTCGTCGCCCGTGCCACGGCGCGGAACGATGTCGATCCGCTGCACGCCTAACGACTTCGCTAACTGCGAGGTAAGCCAAAGTTCCTCGTTCGTCATGCGGCCAGAAGCAATGATGGCGATTTCAGAACCGGAAAACTGTTTTAGCTGAAGCGCTGCCTGTGCGATCGCGGTTGACCAGTCGGTGGGAACGAGTTTTCCCTCGGAGCGAACCTGCGGCTCAAGCAAACGGTTTTCGGATTCGAGATAGTCGAAGTTGAGCCGGCCGTAATCGCACATCCAGCAGGAGTTGACCGCATCGTTCTCGCGCGGTGTCTGCCGGTAGATGACATCCTCGCGCGTGCCGATGATTGTGTTGCAGCCAGTCGCGCAGCTTGTGCAGATACTTTTGGTTTCCTTCAAAAACCAGTCGCGCATCTTGAAACGAAAATCGGTGGAGGTAAGCGCCCCGACTGGACAAATATCGACCGTGTTGAGGGAATAATTATTCTCCAGCCGACTGCCGGGATGCGCGGTCAACACGGTATAACTGCCGCGATCGACGAAGCCTAGCACGTCATCCTTGGCAATCTCCTGGCAAAAACGAATACAACGTGAGCAAAGGATGCAGCGTTCGTCATCGAGCGTGACGCGCGGTCCGAGCACGACGTTTTTCGGCTTCTTCACTTTGTTCTCGAGAAAACGCGACGCGCTGGTGCCAAAATCGACGCTGAATTCCTGCAAACGACATTCGCCGGCCTGATCGCAGATCGGGCAGTCAAGCGGATGATTAATAAGAAGGAACTCCATTACGCCCCGCTGGCATTCTTTCACCAACGGGGAATTTGTGCGCACGCCCATTCCTTCGGCAACATCCTGGGCGCAGGAGATTTGTGGCCGCGGCATCCAGTTGATCACTGGTTTGCCATCAGCGCCGAGTTCCGGTTTACGATCGTGACCGGGTCTTGGAAGTCCCATTTCGATCAAACACATTCGGCAGTTGCCCGGCGAGCTGAGCTTCTTGTGATAACAGTAACGCGGCACATAACTGCCGGCCTGCTCGCATGCCTCGATAAGGCGCGTGCCTTTAGGAAACTGATGCCACACGCCATCGATCTGGACGTTGAGCATCGGCTGCGATGGAACTGGATCGGCCATTATCGTTTCGTGCTCCTGCCCGTGATCGAAAAGGATCGAACACGATTACGATCACGAGCAGAAGCAGGAGGTTTCATTTTAAATCGTTCCGGCTGTCCCGGCCTTTTCCCAGCCGGGATCGTGGGCCATGGGAACTGTCGGAATTAGTTCCTCTTCGATCAGTTCTTCCGGCGTGTATTCAGGTGGAAGCGGTGGTGGCACAGGCTTCTGGGCACGAGCTGCAAACTCTTCGGAAAATTTTTCGACAAAACTTTGCGTCGGCCACGCGC
>JBIOVE010000002.1:0-3521 GCA_044867565.1 Candidatus Udaeobacter sp.
CGGACAGCCGTTTTCATCCAGCATCGACACGAGCGCCTCGCCGACGGCCAGTTCGGTCAAAACAGTCTCGAGCTTCAAGGTAGGATTCTGTCGAAACGTGCGCGCCGCCGCCTTCACATTTTTTTGATCTGCGGGCGTGA
The DNA here is from genome assembly GCA_044867565.1 of Candidatus Udaeobacter sp. Taxonomy (GTDB): domain Bacteria; phylum Verrucomicrobiota; class Verrucomicrobiia; order Chthoniobacterales; family UBA10450; genus Udaeobacter. The sequence continues at coordinate 141 of JBIOVE010000002.1, forward strand.
ACGCGCGTAACGCGTGCTGCGCCCGATTGCCCAGTTGGCCAAGCACGACATCGGGGATGTCGAGCGGATTTTGGCTAACGAAATAAACGCCCACGCCTTTCGAGCGAATCAGTCGCACCATCTGCTCGATCTTTTGTTTGACCGCCGGCGCGATGTCGGTGAAAAGCAAGTGGGCTTCGTCAAAGAAGAACACCAGTTTCGGTTTTTCGGGGTCGCCGATCTCGGGAAGATTCTCGAATAACTCCGAGAGCATCCACAGCAGGAATGTGGCGTAAACTTTGGGCGACTGCTGCATCAACTTGTCCGCCGCCAGAATGTTGATCACGCCTTTGCTGTCCTGCGTCTGAATCAAATCGTCGAGATTAAGCGCGGGTTCGCCGAAAAACTTGTCCGCGCCCTGGGATTCGAGCGCGAGCAAACTGCGCTGAATCGCGCCCACGCTCGCAGCCGAGACATTGCCATATTGCGTTTTGAATTGATCGGCATTGTTCGCCACGTACTGCAACATCGAGCGGAGATCTTTTAGATCGAGAAGCAGCAACCCGCTTTCGTCCGCAATCTTGAACACGATGTTGAGCACGCCTTCCTGCGTATCGTTCAGTTCGAGCAAGCGCCCGAGGAGCAGCGGACCCATTTCTGAGACGGTCGCGCGCACGGGATGCCCTTGTTCGCCGAACACATCCCAGAAAACGACCGGGCAAGCTTCTCCTTTGAAATCCGCAATCTTAAGTTCCTTTGCGCGCTCGACGACTTTCGGATTATTCCCGCCGATCTGGCTCATTCCCGCGAGATCGCCTTTCACGTCCGCCATGAACACCGGCACTCCTCGCGCGCTAAAATTTTCCGCGAGCGTTTGCAACGTCACCGTTTTGCCTGTGCCCGTCGCCCCGGCGATCAGGCCGTGGCGGTTCGCCATTTTGGGCAGGAGATAGATGGGCTTCGTCGATTGAGCGACAAGGATCGGATCATCCATGGCTTAAGTTATTCTCGGCAAGAGCGCGCCCTTGTCCAGAATTGGTCGCGCGCCGAAGATAACGTCCGCGGCTATGGCTCCCGCCGGCGCCAAGCGCCCAAAACGATGCCGCTAATGGCGAAGGCGAGGAAGGGCCGGCCCATATTGATCAAAACAAGTGGCCACGGATTTGTCTCGAAGGCCGAGAAGACGGCGATGGTCGCGTATTGCACAAATAAGAATGCGAACCAGCAGATGAGAGCGATCTTCAATCCGATGATGGCGTGCGCGACATGCAATTTCGCGAAAAGCCAGGCCAGAGCGTAGTTGACAACAATTGCCGAGATAATCGCGATCAAGTAGGGAACCGCGCTATGCGGTTGTTCAATGTCAGTCATTGTGCGGGCGTTGTAATTTAACCACGCCTCGCCGAAGAGGGCGTACCATCCCAGCCCGATAAAGAAATGGATAATGACAAGCACCCAGACAGCGAGATGATGGATTTTGTGGTTCATGAAAGCGTCGTAATTATCTGGATGCCGCAATTCGAATTGCAAGCCGATTCATCCCCGCGACTCACGTCGATCTGACACAAATTTCCAAGCTGTGAATCATTAGCAACTCAACTTAGAAAGTTGCGTCCCCTCAGTAAAGGTAAGGCTTGGAGAGCGGGAATGCGTTCTTGATTAATTCGAGGCGCGGCTTCGCATCGTCCACGATGATTACTTCCACAACATCGAAGCGGAAGAGAATGCCGGGATTATCCAGCATCCGCAGCCAGTTGAGGCCACCGCGCGAAATACGCTTCTGCTTTTGTCGATCGACGGCCGTGATGGGCCGGCCAAAATCCTCCCGAGTCCGCGTTTTTACTTCGACGAAAACAAGCGTGTCGTTGTCGCGACAGACGACGTCGATCTCACCGCCGCTGCGCCCTTTGAAATTGCGATAAAGAACTTTATAACCCTTGCGCCGCAGGAAGCGACAGGCCAGCTTCTCGCCGTAAGCGCCGCGCCGAAGGTGTTGCGGCCGCAATGAGGCCTTCGAGAGCAAGAAGCGGTTGCGCCACCGGTTCGAAAGATCGGCGATGGATCGGACAAGGCCCGAATTCATGGAGTTTCAAGAGATGGAGTTCGGTGCAGTAACCTTTATGCTGGCTGAAGCAATACTCGGGAAAATGGGCGCAAAAGTCACGCATCATTCTGTCACGCGTGACTTTCGCGATCACGCTGGCGGCGGCGATGGTAAGACTGAAGCAATCGCCATCGATAATAGCGGTCTGGGGAACGGAAAAGGGAATAACCGGCAGGCCATCAATCAACACGTGGTCCGGCATGCTGGAGAGGGCGGCAATGGCGGCGCGCATCGCCTTATGCGTCGCGCGCAGAATATTGATCCGGTCGATCTCAATGGAATCGACGATGCCTACTGCCCAGTTGAGGCCGGGATTGGAAATCAGATCGTGATAAATTTCTTCGCGCAGGTCCGGCGCAAGCTGTTTGGAATCGTTTAAGCGGCGATGACGGAATTTTTCCGGTAGAACGACGACGGCAGCGACAACCGGACCCGCCAGAGCGCCCCGGCCAGCCTCATCGATCCCAGCGATGCGAGTGGCGCCAATGGCGCGGAGCTTTTTCTCGTAACGAAATCCGCAGCGCCGATACATTTTCGCGATTTAACGATTCAACGACTTAACGATTTAACGAATTCGCTAAATCACTCAATCATTAAATCGCCAAATGATTTCTTATTCCCGCACTGCCGTCGCTTCCTTGCCTTTGCGGGTACGAAGATAATTTAACCGGGCGCGGCGAACGCGACCCTTTTGCTCCACTTCGACTTTTGTGATCCGCGGCGAATGCAACGGGAAAACCCGTTCGACGCCCTCGCCGTAGGAGATTCGGCGCACGGTGAACGTCTCGTTGAGTCCCCGACCTTTGCGGCCAATCACTATGCCGCCGAATATCTGGATTCTTTCCTTGTCCCCCTCCACAACCCGGGTGTGAACGCGCACGCTGTCCCCCACGGAGAACTGCGGCGCGTCGCTCCTTTGCTGTTCTTTCTCGATTGCATCGATGATCTGGTTCATAATTGCTCTCCGTTTGCAGGGCGGGGCACATTTTCCAGCAGGGAAGCGGAAATTGCAAACGCCTACGGGACCATTTAGTGATTAAGCGGAGTCGTTGAATCACCAAATCTCTAAATCATTAAATTGGGATATTTTTGGGATCCATCCGCGCCCGTAGCTCAACTGGATAGAGCGTTGGCCTCCGGAGCCAGAGGTTGCGCGTTCGAGCCGCGCCGGGCGCACTTTTGAAAAAGTCAGAAGCGAGAGGTGACTAGTCAAAGGTAGTTTGTGCAGACTTCTCACTAATCACATCCCACCCCTCACGTGGAAATTTTCGTCCCGCAGCCGCGAGGCGAAAATTTCC
>JBIOVE010000003.1:0-2341 GCA_044867565.1 Candidatus Udaeobacter sp.
GGCGAGCTCCTCTGCGCTTTTAGACGGATTCATTTTCAACAGCAGTCTGGCTTTTACCGGATTTTGCAGAGCCACTGCAAGGCCTAGTAATTGTGAAACGTCGAGCAGTTCGCGCGCAAAGATCGGATGGAAAACGCGTGAGAGATCGGGTGGATTGCGCGAAATGAGTCGCAGGGCACTCTCGCGATCGAGCGCCTGGAAACGATCGAATAGTTGACCGGTGATTTTCAGATCCGGCTTCATCCCAAGCCGGACCAGGACCAGCTCATTCACTTCATTGGGCGCTCCGACAGCTAGCGTTGCCGGCCCCACCCGGGCGACAGCAAAGTCCGGCGGCCGTTCCCACACTGGCAAACCGCTGATTGTGCGCTTTTCGAAACTCCCGTCTCCCCCGATCGTTCGAATCGCGCGGGCGACATCACGGCGCGCCTCAACCAGGATGAATTCTCGGATCTTTTCGGATTCATCGGTGGCTGCGGCACGAGTGATGCGCATTGCATCGCGAGGCAAGTTCAATCCTGGAGTTGAGGCGGCAGCGCCGATCAATCCTGGCCAGACTTTCGGCCAAATTTCGGGTTGGTCTTTGCGCCATCGCTTCGGGAGATCCGCCCGTTCGAATTGATCGATGTTAATCGACAAAATCGTATCGGTCTGTTGTGGTAACCATTCACGCTTGCGCGGAGATTTTAAGGTAAGAGGCAGGATGATGGCCAGCAAGGCGAGGATGGAAATGACGCTGAAGTAGAATTTCCGCAGCTCCTGTTTATCGATCTGGCTGGAAAGCAAGGCCAGCTCCGCCCTGTGTTGGAGATGTCGTTCCATGGCTTCCCGGTGACGATGTGTCTCGGTCAGCAGATGCGGCGCGTTTGGCGGAGCAATACCCTGCGCGGCAAGATGACGGCCGATGTTCAGATAGGCGGGATTTTTTCGCTCCTCGACTGTCTGATGATGCGCGCGCGCTTCTCGAAGGGCCTCTTCCTGGACGCGGATGTTATCGTTCAATTTTCGGTCGCGCGCTTCAAATTCGCTCCGAACGCGGTCTATATTTTTTTCCACGACAGAAAGTTCCGCCTCCGCTGCGATCAGTTTTTCCCTGGCCAAGCGCGCTGCATCGGCGCTGCCCAGGCGCGCCCGGACAAGTTCGGCGCGCTCTTCCGGAAGGCGGGCACGACGTGAGCTGATGCTGGCTGATTGAGCTTCCAGATCCGGAGGCGGCGGACTGAGCGCGTTCAGATCGGAGAGTTGTTTCGAAAGATCGCGATCGGCGGCTTCGCTTTCCTGAATGCGGCGTTCCACGGCAGCCAGCTCGCGTTCGCAGACATCGGCAGTGCTCTTCGCTTGATTGCGTTGCTGAAGCAGCGGTTTCTTCTCCGCGTCCAGCTTTGCGATGGCCGCATGTTGGTCGCGCGTATTTTGTTGGCGTTCTTCCTCGATCTTTTTGATCCCTTCTTCAATCTGGGCGATTCGCAGTGCGACTTCTTTTTGTTCCTGCTCCAGCTTTTTGAGTGCGACGATCTCATTGCGCAACTCGGGAAAATTGGCCGCTTGCGTAGTACCTTCACGTCCGAGGTTGATCTCGCTTTTTTGGAGGAGGCGTTTCTCATGACGCAGCGCCATTCGCGTTCGCTGGCGTCTAACTTTCAAGGCAATCTCGCGAAAGCCCGTGCGGATGAAACTCACGCCGTAATGCTATCTGATTTGGTGTGGCGACAAACACCAAAATTGTCGCGGTGCCAAAAGCATTCGAGGTCGCATTATCAGCTGTAGTGGCAGAGCCTGCCCTGAGCGCAGCCGAATGGGCGTGTCGCCTGCAAGATCGATGCAGCAGCCGACACGGCTGCCTCTACAAAGAAAAGTGCGACCCCGAATACTTTCGGGGCCGCTCTAAGGATCATTCTTCTGACTCGCTCAATCTTGCCAGCACACTGAAATCTTCCAGCGTCGTTGTGTCGCCAGTGACTTTTGTGCCGCTTGCAATTTCTTTAAGGAGCCGGCGCATGATTTTGCCGCTGCGCGTTTTTGGCAGTGCTTCGGCGAAGCGGACTTCGTCCGGCTTCGCGATTGCGCCGATGTGTGCACTGACGTGATCGCGCAATTCCGCTTTCAGTTCACGGGTAGCATCGACACCTGTCTTCAGAGTCACAAAGGCGACAACCCCCTGACCCTTTAACTCATCCGGCCTTCCGACAACCGCCGCCTCGGCAACTCGCGGGTGACTGACCAACCCGCTTTCAATTTCTGATGTGCCGAGCCTGTGCCCGGCAACATTCAAGACATCATCGATCCGGCCAACGATCCAGAAATAGCCGTCTTCATCACGGCGCGCCCCGTCGCCGGTGAG
>JBIOVE010000004.1:0-5372 GCA_044867565.1 Candidatus Udaeobacter sp.
AGCGGAGGCCCTTCTGAAAGACTTGCAAACCCACGATCATGAGCATCGGACTTCTCGGACAAAAAATCGGCATGACCAGCGTTTACGACGCGAAGGGTCGATTGTGTCCTGTGACCGTGATCGCAGCAGGCGATAACGTTTTGTTGCGCCGCTTGACGGCAGAAAACGAGGGCTATTCAGCTGTGCAAGTGGGCTTTGGTGCCCAGAAGGAATCGCGCGTGACAAAACAACTGTTGGGCGAATTCAAAAAAGCCGCCGTCGAGCCAAAAAGATTTGTGCGTGAGTTTCGGCTCGATGCTCCTGCGCCGGAAGGCGAGATCAATTTAAGCGTCACGCAGTTTCAGGCGGGTGATTATGTCGATGTGATTGGCCGATCGAAAGGCAAAGGGTTTCAGGGTGTCATGAAGAAACACAACTTTCACGGACAAGGCGCCTCGCACGGTTCGAAAACGCACCGGCGCAGTGGCGCAATCGGCAATCGATCTACGCCCGGACGCATTTGGAAAAACATGGGAATGCCCGGTCATCTCGGCGATGAACGCGTGACCGTGCAAAATCTTCAGGTCATGCAGGTGCGCGAAAATGACAAAATTATTTTGATTAGCGGCGCAGTGCCCGGGGCGAAGGGAAGTTACGTTGTTGTTCGTCCGGCGATCAAAAAATCGGGAGCGATCAACAAATGAGCGCGAAAGTTTTAACCAAAGCTGCTGCGAAGGAAGCAAAGATCGCGATCATCGAAGATGGACGCGGTACGCAGGCCGTCCATGATACGGTCGTGGCCATGCGCGCAGCGCGTCGTTCCGGTTCGGCCAATACGAAAACAAAAGCCGAAGTGAATCTGTCCGGTGCAAAACCCTGGCGACAAAAAGGAACCGGTCGCGCCCGGGCCGGTTACAAATCGTCGCCAATTTGGCGTGGCGGTGGCGTCGTTTTTGGCCCAAAGCCGCGTGATTATTCTAAAAAGATTTCAAAATCCGTGCGGCGTCTCGCTTTTCGAAAAGCACTGAGCGAGCGGATCAACGCTGGCGATGTTTTGACGATCGACAAATTTGAGGTGCCAGAACTGAAGACGAAGTCGTTCCTGGCGTTGCTGAAAAAACAAACCGATGCGCAGAAAGTTTTGCTGATCTCGGACGCGTTCGATCAAACGACCTTTAAGTCGGCACGCAACGTCAAACCGGTGAAACTTACGACCGCATCCGATGTCAACACGGAACAATTGCTCGCATTCCAGAAAATTCTCGTCACGCACAAGGCGTTGGGACGCCTCGCGGAAAGGACCAAATGAACGAGCCGCATGAGATTATTCAGACTGCCTCGCTGACTGAAAAGTCGACACTGATGAGCGAGAAGCAGAATAAGTACGTCTTTCGCGTCAGCCCGCGGGCGAACAAAATTCAGATCAAGAACGCGATCGAACGCTTATTTCAAAAGACAGTGGTTGCTGTGAACACTTGCAATTACGCCGGCAAAAAGAAGAGAGAGCGTCGCGCCGATTATGGACGCAAGGCGCATTGGAAAAAGGCGATCGTGACGCTAAAGGAAGGGGAGAAAATCGACCTGGTCTAGTTATGGCCCTAAAACATTATCGTCCGCTTACGCCGACGCTTCGGTTTAAATTGCTTCCTGGTTTCGATGAAATCACGAAGCGGCGGCCGGCCAAGAGCCTCGTTGAGCCAAAGAAAAAAACCGGCGGTCGCAATCAGTACGGCCGGCTCACATCACGGCACATCGGCGGCGGCCACAAACAAAAATATCGCAACGTGGATTTTAGACGGCGCAAGCACGGCGTAGCCGCGGAAGTGATCGGGATCGAGTACGATCCGAACCGCTCCGCACGCATTGCCCTCATTAAATATGCGGATGGCGAGCTAAGTTACATTCTCGCGCCGAACGGACTCCGGGTCGGATCGACAGTCGCTGCTGGCGACGATGTCGCGCCCGATCTGGGAAACGCGTTGCCGCTTCGTGCGATTCCGCTTGGCGCTAACATTCACAATATCGAATTGTCCCCGGGACGGGGCGGTCAGGTTGCGCGCAGTGCCGGGCAGCAGGCAACGTTAAACAACCTCGAGGGCGGCTACGCGCTGGTGAAAATGCCCTCCGGCGAGATCCGTCGCATTCACGAAAACTGCTTCGCGACGATCGGCCAGGTAGGAAACGTCGATCACATGAACGTGTCCAGCGGTAAAGCGGGACGCACGCGCTGGCAGGGACGCCGTCCACACGTGCGGGGCATGGTCATGAATCCCATCGATCATCCCATGGGCGGCGGACAGGGAAAATCGAAAGGCGGCGGCGGCCGGCATCATCCTGTCAGTCCTTGGGGACAACTTGCCAAAGGATTTAAAACACGCAGCAAGCACAAGCCGAGCGATCGGTTTATTTTGGAACGGAGGAAATCAAAGAAGAAGGCGTAGCCGCGGCCCTGTGGGCCGCGTGCACGTCTCACAGAGACGCGGCTACAACTATTCACTTGCAATTTATGGCTAGATCATTGAAGAAAGGTCCCTTCGTCGAGTCGCATCTTCTGGAGAAGATCGACAAGATGAGTAGTTCGGGCGCAAAAAAACCGATTAAGACGTGGTCGCGGCGTTCGATGGTGACGCCGGATTTTGTCGGCCACACGTTTTTGGTGCATAACGGAAAGACCTTTAACTCCGTTTTCGTCACCGAAAACATGGTCGGTCACAAGCTCGGTGAATTTTCGCCAACGCGCGTGTTTAAGAAACACGGCTCGCATACGGCGAAGGTGACGAAATAACGTGAATTTTCGATTTTCGACTTTCGATTTTCGATTGCCCAAGTGGGCGATGAGTCGGGGATCGATGATCGTGTTTGTGGGTCTGTTGTCCGTCGGAAGACTGGCGGCAGAGGGAAATCGTTCTTTGTCAGAATCCAAAATTGAAAATGCGGAACACGCAGTGACGCCTGAGACGTTGCTTGCACAAAACGAACAACTGCAAAGGCAACTATCGATTGAGCAAGAATCCCTCAAGGCGTTAACGAGCAGCTTGGCGGAATCCAACGCAGAAGCGGAATTGTTTCGCCGCAAGTATTCCGATTTGGAATTGCGAATGGAAGCGCTGGGTCTGGCGGCGGCGAACAAGGATCGGGCGAAGCTGGAACAGCGTTTGCTGGCGGCGGTGAGCGACCTTCAACTGGCGCAAAAAGAGCGCGACGAGTATCGCGATCAGATGTTGCGCCTGAACGAGGTGATGTTGCGCTATTTGAAAACGTCACAGGGTGGTGATGGGCAAGCGCGGATGGACGTGGAAACGCAGTTGCGCAGCACGAACGAGCTCGTCGCAAGATCGAATGACGCGCCGGATTCTCCGCAGCCGAGTTTGATGGACGGGAGTGTCATCAGCGTGAAGGACGAGTGGTCGTTCGTGGTCGGCAACCTTGGTGAAAGACAAGGTGTGAAAATTGGCATGCCGTTGCGTGTGCTGCGTGACGACCGGAAGATCGCGACACTGCGAGTGGTTGATGTGCGGCAGAAAATTTGCGGCGCGGTGATTCAAGAAATGGATTCGGAGAAGGAAAAAATAAGAGTAGGAGACCGGCTCCAGGTGGATGCCCAGTCGGACGTGAGCTTGAGATAATGGTGGAGAGTAGAAAGTTGAAAATCAGATGGAAGTGAGATCGATACATAAATATGCGCGGATTTCGCCCTTCAAGGTGCGCGAAGTCACGCGTGAGATCCAGGGTCTGCCGGTTTCGGCCGCGCTCGATCTTCTCGCTTTCACTCCCAGAAAAGCGGCATTTCTAATCGGCAAAACGCTCAAGAGCGCAATTGCTAACGCGGAGAACAATGCCAACCTGAAACCCGACGGATTGGTCGTAAAGGAGGCGATTGTCGGTGAAGGCCCAACGCTGAAGCGGATGATGCCGCGCGCCCGCGGCAGTGGGAGCCGCATTTTAAAGCGAACCAGCCATATTCGCATTGTGTTAAGCGATGAGATTCAAGTCGAAACGCGAGAAACGAAAAAAGCAAAGCGAGGACAGGAAAAGAAAGCGGCAAGGAAGCAAGCCGAGGGCGAGGCGACGGAAGCAACAATAATCACTTCTGAGAAGAAAACGGGGAGACCGAAAAAGACCGCAAAGGCAAAGTCGAAGAAATAAATTTAACACGCGAGGAACGTTATGGGACAAAAAGTTAATCCAATTGGGTTTCGCCTCGGGGTGAATCGCGACTGGCGCTCACGCTGGTACGCCTCGCCGCAGGAGCTGCCGGCATTCTTGCATAGTGATTTGGAGATTCGCAATTACGTGAAGAAAAAGCTGCAGTTCGCTGCTGTGTCGAAAATTGTGATCGAGCGGGCGTGGAACAGTATTCGAGTGACCATTTTCACGGCGCGTCCGGGAATCGTTATTGGGCGCAAAGGCGCTGAGATCGAAAAGATGACGGAAGAGATCTCGAAAATGGCGCAGGGGAAGCAGGTCAAGATTGACATCCAGGAAATCAAATCCCCGGAGCTCGATGCACAGCTGGTCGCAGAGAACGTCGCGTTGCAAATTGAGCGGCGCATCGCTTATCGCCGTGCGATGAAAAAAGCGGTGCAGACGGCGATGGATTTTGGTGCGGAGGGGATTCGGCTGCGTTGTTCGGGGCGTCTCAACGGCGCGGAGATCTCGCGCTCGGAATGGTATCGGGAAGGTAAAGTTCCTCTCCACACCCTGCGGACAGGTATCGATTACGGATTTGCTGAAGCCAATACAGTTTACGGGAAGATCGGCGTGAAATGTTGGCTCTGTAAAAAGGAAGAACCGGCGGCCCAGCCTGCTACGCCACCGCCACCACCGCCAATGCCCGTTCCTGAACAAGTCTAAGGAGGAATCGTTATGCCATTGATGCCAAAACGCGTGAAGTATCGCAAGTCCCAGCGAGGAAGTCGCAAGGGGACAGCGTCGCGCAACCTCAGGATCGACTTTGGCGAGTTTGGTTTGCAGACGCTCGAACGCGCTTGGATCACCAATACACAACTGGAAGCCGCGCGTGTGGCCCTTACCCGCAATATGAAGCGCAAAGGCAAATTGTGGATCCGCATTTTTCCCGATAAATCAGTCACGTCACGTCCGCCGGAAACCCGCATGGGCAAGGGCAAAGGCCAGCCCGAGTTCTGGGTCGCCACCGTGCGGCCCGGCAACATCTTGTTCGAACTGGCTGGTGTGCCCGAATCGGTCGCGCGCGAATCTCTTCGACTGGCAGCGGACAAGTTGCCCGTGCGAACGAAGTTTCTGAGCCGGCACCACGTCGCCGCCGCCTAGCCAGCCATGAACGCTTTTTGTCATTCTGAACGGAGTGGAGCGAAGCGAAACGCTGTCGAAGAATCTCTCACTGTCAGTTGGTTGGCACTGCACCAGCGAAC
>JBIOVE010000005.1:0-14251 GCA_044867565.1 Candidatus Udaeobacter sp.
GACTAAGGGGCCGCGGGTTACGACCAACCTCAGTTTCGCCGGGCGTTATCTCGTGTTGATGCCGTTCAGCGATCGCAGCGGTATCTCGCGAAAAATCGAAAACCCGAAGGAACGCGAACGGCTCCGCAAGATTCTGCGCGAACTGGATATTCCCGAAGGCATCGGCGTTATCATCCGCACCGTAGGCGAAGGACAGCGCGCTCGATATTTTGTGCGCGATCTGCGGTTCCTGCTCGATCAATGGGCCAGAGTCGAGCAACTCATTCGTGAGCAGCCGGCGCCGTGTCGCCTATTTGAGGAGCCTGATTTGGTTGAGCGAACGGTGCGCGATTTTCTCACCGAAGAAATCGACGAAGTCGTTTGCGATGATCGCGCGGCAACGGGCCGGATGATCGAGATCGTCGGCCAGATATCGCGGCGCGCGCGGAATCGAATTCATTTTTATGACGGAGCGACGCCGATTTTCGAAACCCACGGTGTGCAAAAGCAAATCGACGACGCTTTCCATCGGCAAGTCTGGCTGAAATGCGGCGGCTATATTGTGATCGACGAGACCGAAGCGCTCGTCGCGATTGATGTGAATACTGGCCGTAACAAAGGCGGGCGGGATGTCGAGAAGACGATCTTGCAGACGAATCTCGAGGCGGCAGATGAAATCGCGCGTCAGCTTCGTTTACGCAACATCGGTGGCTTGATCATCGGCGATTTCATCGACATGAAGAGCCGCAGAGACCAGCAGATGGTCTATAATCTGATGAAGGAACGGCTCAAGCGCGACAAGGCCAAGACGCATGTCCTTCCGATTTCCCCGCTCGGCCTGATGGAAATGACGCGACAACGGGCACAGGAAAGCCTGAGCGACACAATTTACGAGAACTGCCCTTACTGTGGTGGCCGCGGCGTGGTGAAGACTTCCATGACCACGAGTGTGGAATTGCATCGCACACTCAATACGGTCATGCGCAAATATCAGGACAGCGTGCACGATTTTCGCGTGATCGTAAATCCCGATGTGCTTAAGCGATTGAAGGAAGAAGACGAGGAATTGCTCATCGAACTGGAGCGCCGTTACGCTGGGCGGCTCACGTTTCGTGGGGATCCGACCTTTCACCACGAGAAGTTTATCATCACCGATTCAAATACTGGGGCGGAACTCAAATCCTGAACCGCTCCCAGGCGCTAAAAAAAGTTCTTGCAATTTTGGGCGACCTAATCAAAGTCGCGGCATCCAGAGGAGTAATGAATTCCGTTATAGACTTGAACGCTCCAAGATACTTGGGGTAAAAACTTAACCAGAAGGAGAAATAAGATGAAGAAACTAATAATGGCCCTGCTGGGCATCGCTGCGATCAGCTCGGTCGCCTTTGCGGGAACTGAGACCTATTCCGGAAAGGAGATGAAGCAAGTGGTTCCTCCGCCTTGTCCGGAATGGTATGCGGACAGGGAGTTCAACGTCGGAATTTGGGGCACATACGTTTTTACAGCAAACGAGTGGATAGACGATCGCTACATCGAGGCTGACCATGCCTGGGGCGGCGGTATCGACCTCAAATACTTTTTCCACCGTTATATCGGTGTAGGCATCGAAGGCTGGGCGGTGGATGCCAGACGCACGTTTGACGATTTCCGCGTCGATGTTTTTCGCGGGATTTTCGACTTCGACACCAGGCACGAGAGCCGCGCGGTGGGCGCTGCTTTGGCTACGCTGACGTTCCGTTACCCCATCCCCTGCAGCCGCTTTGCGCCGTACGTGTTTGCTGGTGGTGGCGGCATTTTTGGCGGCGGCGAGAGGACACGCGTGGTTGATGATGGTTTCCTCGCATTCCACTCTGAGCAAACCGACTCCCAGTCAGAGTGGATCGGCCAATTCGGTGGCGGCTTAGAAGTCCGAATTACGCCGCATATCGGCTGGATCAATGATTTCAGCTGGAACGTAGTGAACGGTCCAAGCAACAACTTCGGTATGGTGCGTAGCGGTCTCAACTTCGCGTTCTAAGTCTGACAATCGCATTTACGACGGCGGCATCCGGTCTCTCGGATGCCGCCGCTGTTTTTACAGGCGATAGTCTCGCTTTCCGATCGAGCGTCGCATCGAAGGAATTCCTCAGGATCGCGCTCTCCTCAGCCGAGCGATTCGCGTTTGCGAACGCTCGCACGCGCACGAAATTGTGGTGATGCCGTTTATCGAAACTTTCGACAGCTTGGCGCTCAAAAAATCGGAGCTTGTCCACCGGTTCGAAGGGCTCATTGCGCGCAAATCCGACCTGGAGTTCGAAGCGATGGCGCAAATTTCGCGCGCGCTCACGTTGCAGAATTTTGGCCGAACCATGCGTCTTTTTGCGCCGCTTTATCTTTCCAACGAGTGCATCAACAATTGTCGCTATTGCGGCTTCTCGCGTGATAACCCGATTCTTCGCGTCACGCTCGATGGCGATGAAGTAGTCGCAGAAGCGCGTCATCTGGCCGGCCAGGGTTTTCGTCAGATCCTTCTCGTCGCTGGCGAACACCCAAAATTCGTCAACCGGGATTACCTTGCCGAATGTGTGCAGGCTCTCGCTCCAGATTTTTCATCGATTTCAATCGAGGTCGGTCCGATGGAAACGCAGGATTACTTGCCGATTGTGGATGCCGGTGCGGAAGGGCTGGTGGTTTATCAGGAAACCTACAACCGCGCGGTGTACGCCGAAATGCATACCGCCGGGCCGAAGCGCGATTTTAATTTCCGGCTCGATTGCGCAGAGCGGGGCTACCAGGCTGGATTTCGCCGGCTCGGAATCGGGGTGCTCTTTGGGTTATCAGCCTGGCAAGAAGAAGTAGTGGCCCTCGCGGCGCATCTGGAATATTTGCTCAAGCATTGCTGGCAGGCACAAATCAGCGTGAGCTTACCCAGGTTACGACCTGCCGCGGGCGGTTTCCAGCCGCTCTTCTCCATAAGTGACCGTGAACTCGCGCAATTAGTTTGCGCGTTGCGCATCACTTTCCCGCAAGTGGGAATTGTGCTCAGTACCCGCGAGCGCGCGTCGTTCCGCGATTCGCTTGTTTTGTTGGGTGTGACAATGATGAGTGCCGGCAGTCATACCGAGCCAGGCGGCTACACTCGACAAGGCAGGCAGCACTTGCATCACACCGTGCGCGGTCGCATCGTCGCCCCGGAATTCCAGGACGGAGAAGACCGGCTTGCCACCGGACAATTTGAGATTAGCGATGAGCGTTCGCCGGGCGAAATAGCTGCCATCCTTCGAGAGCGCGGCTTCGAACCGGTTTGGAAAGATTGGGATCAAGCTCTTTGCGGCGTGTGACGATTTCACTCAATGGCGAATCGGTCGATGTGCACGGCTCGGAAACGATCGCGGCACTGGTGGTACGCTATGATTTACCGCCGCAATCCATTTTAGTGGAACATAATGGCCTAGCCGTGCATCGACACGAATGGGCGCAGCGCTCATTAGCCGAAGGCGATCGGGTCGAATTCGTTCGAGTAGTAGCGGGCGGCTAAATGCTATTCAACCTTGTGCTGTGCTTTTTACGACCACTCGCATTCCGTCCGTTTGAATTACGGTGACCGGCGTTTGCGGAGCGATAAATTCTCCTTCGGTCACAACATCGACAATGTAATCGGCGAAACGGGCTTTTCCGCTCGGTCGCAAGATGGTTATTGCTGTCCCCTGTGCTCCGGGTGTCACCGGAAGGGCCGTGGCAAATTTATGCGGAGCATCAGATAGGGATGGACCTCGCGGATTCGATGCTATCAAGGCGAATCGGCGATAAAAGCTCGTGCGCGGCAAGAAGCGAGCGAGCAGGGCGATCACAACGAGTGCCGCCGCTATGGCGATAAAAAGGTTAAGCAGTGGAATGGCGAGCATGCGTCCTGTTGGGAAGAATGTTTGGCCCGGGTAACGATCGATCATTGCCCAGAGTAGTGACGCCAGCATAAGAAAAACCCCGATCAAGCCGAAGACAATCGTGGAGTGGGCGAAAAAGAAGATTTCGATCAAAACCAGCACGATCCCAAGAACGAAGAGGCCGACGACTTCCCAGCCAGCCAGGCCCGCCAGATAATGGCCGAGGAAAAATAGCGCAAAACAGATCGCGGAAATGATTCCCGGCAAAGTTGCTCCCGGAATTTTGAATTCGAGATAAGCGCCGATGATGCCGCCAAGTAAAAGTAACGGCGCCAGCGCAGTGATCCAAAAAGCGAGCTGCTCGAAGCCGGTCGGATTGAGCGCAACGATGTTGCCTTTGAGTCCGGCCTTTCGCGTCAGATCGTCGATCGAGTCAGCAATGCTATCCGCCAGCAAGGGTTTGCCGTTGATGCGCTCGGTTGCCTCCTGTGCATTGAGCGTGAGAAGTGTTCCCTTCGGATGGATCACACGATCTCCGATTTTCACTTCCTTATCCTTGTTCATGAATGCCTCTCCGATATCGGGGTTGTGCCCGTTGCGAATGGCGGAGCTGCGGATGAGAGCCGACCAATACGAGATCGTTTTTTCCCGCGCTGTTGCCGGGAGATCTTCGCCAGTTGGCAAAACTGGGGCTGCCGCTCCAATCGCGCTCACGGGCGCCATGTAAATGTGCTGCGTAGCCAGCGCGATGAGTGAACCAGCGGAACCCGCGTTTGAATTAATGAATGTGTAAGTGGGAATGGTCGCGTGGTTAAGCGCGTTGATTATTTCTGCAGCCGTGTCGATCCGTCCGCCGTAAGTGTTCATTTCGAAAATGATCGCCGAGGCGCCGTTGTTTTCGGCCGCTTTTGCTGCGCGCCGTAAAAACAGCAGGAGAGAAGGCGAAATCTCTCCGCGCAATGGCACCACGACGACGTCGCCCTGGCGGATTACGTCACGTGCTTGAGCCGTTTCCACTACCCTGAAGCAGCAAATCAAAATCAGGATCGCGAATATATTTGCGATATTTGGAAAGCGACCGCGCACCGCGTAAGTTTGACATCGCTTCCCAAAGCAAACGAGCGAAAAATCGAGGACGTTATGGGGACAATCCCATCTGCAACTATCGAACAAGTGGCCGCGGCGAATGACATCGTCGAGGTGATCGGTTCGTATTTCCCGCTCAAGCGCGCCGGGGCAAATTTCAAGGCGCTTTGCCCATTTCATCAGGAGAAAACCCCGTCGTTCCATGTAAGCCCGCAGCGACAAACCTTTCATTGCTTTGGATGCGGCGTAGGCGGAAGCGTTTTTCGCTTTGTGATGGATTACGAGCACACCGATTTTCCCTCCGCGGTGCGCAAGTTGGCGGCGCGCGTTGGGATCTCGGTGATCGAAGAACACGGTGCGGCCGGGGAGAATCGGCAACATGAAGCACGAGGCCTCTTGCTTAAGTTGCATGCCGAAGCTGCGGAATGGTTTCACGAGAACCTGGTAAAGAGGAGATTCGCCGAACCAGCTCGCGCCTATTTGAAGCAACGCGGAATTAATTCGGAGATCGCGCGGAATTGGAAGATCGGTTACGCCCCGGACGAATGGGACGCGTTTGGTATTTGGGCGCGAGGGCAAGGATTCAGTCCCCGAGAGTTGCTCGAAAGTGGCTTGGTCAAAACAAAAGACGCGGCAGATCAGACATCAAACATCGAACATCAAACATCGTACGACCGCTTCCGCGGCCGGATTATGTTTCCGATTTGCAACGATGTTGGCGAAGTGATCGCGTTTAGCGGGCGCATTCTCAAAGAGGAGGAAGGAACCGCGAAATATTTGAATTCGCCAGAGACGCCGCTTTTTCGGAAAGGCAACGTCCTTTTTGGTCTGCACAAAACCAAGCGTGCATTAATAGAGGCAAATTGCGCGGTCGTGTGCGAAGGCCAACTTGATTTGATCAGTTTGCATGAAGCGGGAATCACAAACGTGGTCGCGCCGCAGGGGACGGCATTTACGGAGAACCAGGCACGGGTGTTAAAGCGATTTGTGGATGAAGTGGTCCTTTGCTTCGACTCGGATGCAGCAGGGACACAAGCGGCCGAGCGTTCTCTCGATGCACTTCTTCAAAATGACGTGATCGTGCGAGTGGCTGAGATCCCGCCAGGCGACGATCCAGACTCTCTGGTTCGCCGGGAAGGAAAAGCGAAATTCGAGAAGCTCATTGTGGCCGCGCGCGATTTTTTCGATTACTGGATCGAACGCAAGGTCGCCCATGTCGATTTTGCTTCCTTAGGGGCGAAGATGCAGTTGGCGCGAAGTCTGGCCGAGACCGTGTCGCGCGTGCACGATCCGCTCATGCGCGGAGAAGTGGCGAGCAAAGCGAGCGCGCGACTTGGCGTCTCCGCTCAGGATTTTCAAGCCCTCTTTCCAAAGCAGTCCCGCAGTGGCGGGATTCATGCGGAGGAATTCCGCAGTGGCGCGGCTGCTCCAGCCCCCCGGCATGATGTGGCGATGCTTTGCCTCCTCGCCCTCCGGGATGAGACCGCGCGAGATTTTCTTCGCGAGCAAAATTGGCGCGAGACTCTTGCGCAAGTGCCGGACGCGGAAATTCTTGTCCGTATTCTCGAAAGCGACCTGCATCCAGGTAACGCGGCCTCACTTAATGCCTTTATGGCCACGCTTTCCTCGGCATACGAGGGGCTGGTTTCGTCCTGGTTGCTGCAAAAAGTGCCGCCCAATGCCGGAACGATGGTGGAAAAATGGTGGCTCGGTATTCGCCAGGCCGTGTTGCGCCGCCAGTTGGACGTGGCGAAGGACCGAATCAAACTTCCGCAGCTCAGCACCGGTGACGTGTTGAATTTGCAAAAACAAATCCTTGACCTGCAAGAACAGCTCCACGAACTTTCCCAGCCTGCCGGCGCGGCCGACACTTAATTGCCAGTCCACCGGCGTGGCAGATCGAAGGTCTTAGTCAAATCCTTAACCGCACAATCTTGGCCAGGCATTCGAAACGAAAGGGAGGCAGCCGACAGTCGTCGTCCCAACGGCTTAAAAAGAGCCGGCTCCGCCGTAATTCATTAGGAGAGCCTTCCGCTCTTCGGCGAAGCAAGCAACAGCGAAAAGTCGCAGTGTCCAAAGCCAGGGGTATTCCGCTTGTTCGAGAGCGGCGCCGCAACGGCGCACCGCTGTCAAAGAAGCAGAGCGAGACGACGGCGTCTCATCTCCATTCGGCGATCGAGATCCAGAGTCGCATTCGTGAACTGATTAAGCTGGCGAAAGAACAGGGCTACCTCACCTTTGACGATTTGAACGAGGCGTTGCCCGAAGGGATCACCGATGCCGATGAGCTCGATCTCATCCTCACCCGGCTGCGCCGCATGGAGATCGACATTATTGAAGCGTCGGAGGTGGATCGCTACAAGGACGGGAAAAAAGACGCGGAGGAGGAGGAAGAAGAGGAAGAAAAGAGCGGACCGAAGCTCGATATTCTGGATGACCCGGTGCGGATGTATCTCAAGCAGATGGGCCAGGTTCCGCTGCTTACCCGCGAGCAGGAAGTGGAAATTTCCAAGCGAATTGAGGAAGCCGAAAACATGGTGCAGAAGCACATCAACCGGTTCGGCTTTATCGCCCCTGCCCATCTCGATCTGGCCAGGAGACTTGCCGAGGGTGGGGAACGGTTCGACCGCGTAATTCTCGACAAAAAAATCGAGAGCCGGGAACGGTATATGAAGAGGCTCCCGCACCTGTGCAAACAAGTGGAGCAATTGAGCGCTTCGATCAGCCAGCAATACTGCCAACTTTCGCGCAATTCTTCAAAGAAACGATCGAAGAAGCTCAAGTCTCTGCAAAGAGCGATGGCTTCGCTGCAAAAGGTTTATCCCCTCTTTTACTTCAAGCAAAAAGTGACGGAGGAATTTGTTCACCTGGCGGACGACGCCTATCATACATCGCTTTATCTCCAGACGGAGATCGCGAAACGCCATCGCGATCGAAAAAAACGATTGCAGCTCCGTAACAAAGTCCGCGAATTGGAAAACGGCCTGTGGTTTTCGCTTTCTGAATATACCCAGCAGCACCAGGCACTGAAAGGTTGGATGCGCCAGGCATTACGGGCCAAGACCGAAATGGTGGAAGCCAACCTGCGCCTCGTTATCTCGATCGCAAAAAAATACACCAATCGCGGTCTGTCGTTTCTCGACCTGATCCAAGAAGGAAACATGGGGTTAATGAAAGCCGTCGAGAAGTTCGAATATCGGCGCGGTTACAAGTTTTCCACTTACGCGACCTGGTGGATCCGCCAAGCCATCACGCGCTCGATCGCCGACCAGGCGCGCACAATTCGAATTCCCGTCCACATGATCGAGACGATCAACAAGCTCATGCGTGTGCAAAAACAGCTCGTGCAGGAATACGGGCGCGAACCTACACCGGAGGAGGTCGCGGAAGAAGTGCTGTTGCCGGTGGATCGTGTTCGCGCGGTCTTGAAGATGGCGCAGCAGCCGATTTCGCTTCAATCGCCCGTTGGGGAAAGCGAAGAAACTAATTTTGGCGACTTTATCGAGGACAGAGGCGCCGAAAACCCCAGCGACATGACTGCCATCGTCCTGTTGAAGGAGAAAATCAAACATGTGCTCGAGACCCTGACAGACCGCGAGCGGCAAGTGCTTGAGCAGCGCTTCGGGCTGGTCGATGGCTATAGCCGGACACTTGAAGAAGTAGGCCGGCAATTCCAAGTCACTCGCGAGCGCATCCGTCAGATTGAAGCGAAGGCGCTGCGCAAGATGCGCCATCCAACTCGTATTCGGCAGCTTGAAGGCTTCCTTGAAGCGCCTGGGGTGTAGATATCGATTTTTAGCGCTCCGTCTGAGCGCAACTTCCAACGGTGCAAGTAGTTCAATTCAACGAAGACTATGCAACCTGAAGATGATCAGCAACTATGGGACTTACTCGGTCGAACTGCTGAACCCGAGCTTTCGCCGTTCTTCGCGCGGAATGTGGTGAGGAAGATCCGTACGGAGGCGGGTACCTTCGATCGGGCGCAAAACTGGTTCAGCTTGCGGAGACTCGTCGCAGCATCTGCTGTGGCAATTGTTGTGACAGGAATGGCAATCGCTACGTACGCCCCCGGGTGGTCGCAAAAATACCCTGAGAGCGAACCCGACGTGGTGGCAAAAATCGATCCGCAAGACTTCGAAGTCGTCGCTGACCTGGATGAGTTGCTCGTCTGGGACGAAGATAGCCCGTGGACCGAAAAGCCAACTTTGTAAAGGTAATCGCCACCTTCTCGATTTTCGCTTCGTTCTGCGCGTTTGCGCAGGCGCAGCCGCAACGGTCGGGTGGTCGGCAGGGGGCTCCGCATTCCGGTCGTCCGCCCTCTGTTAGGAGCACGCAAGAGCGCTGGCGTGCTCTTCCTCCATCTGCCCGCCAGGATTTCCGCCGCAACGCCGAGCGTTGGATGCGGATGAGCCCGGACGAGCGCAGAATCATGCGAGAGCGGGAAAGCTTACGCCGTGCGCAAATTCAGCGGGAAACCGACGCGGCACTGCGTGACTCTGGGCTGTCGTTGGATCAGCAGAAGCGCGCTCAGTTCGAATCGCGCTACATGCAGGAGCGCCGCAGAATGGAACGAACATTGCGGCAGCAAATTGAAGCTGAGCGACAGCAACAACTGCCCGCGTTGATTCAACAATTAAAGAGAGAATTCCAATTGGAACCAAACGGCAGCGCCACAGCAAGACCGGCAGGGTCGCCGAAATGAGGGAAATAACCTCATTGTCGCGCTCCAGGACAGCAACGGCATACCGTATGCGATCGCTGCAAAAAATGACGAGCTGGCTCGAGTTAAAATTTCGAGCCAGCTCAATGGATTTGCTAGATCCTACGTCACCTCGTTACCGATAACGGTAGTGATGATGACGGTGGTGGCGGTAATACCGATGCCCGCCGTACCAGTAGTAAGGCCGGTAGTAGCCATAATACCGATACGGTCGGTAATACGAATAGCGGTACGGATAGTAGTATCCATATGGATAGTATCCGTAGTAGCCCGGGCCTCCGAACCCAACTGAGAAGTAGACTTGAGCATCGGAACGCTGCGCCGGAACGAAAGCGAGTACCCCTGCCACCAATCCAATTAAGAGAAGTTTTTTCATTATTTTACCTCCCAGTGATTAAACAGCTGGGCCGAGGAAAAGTTTCCCGTTTATTCAGGAGCGATTTTCTTCGGATAAGCTGTGACGCAGACATTTTCGCCAATCCGCCGGTAGGAAACGTCATCCAGCCGCATCGCATTGCCAGTGCTTTGCGCTCCGTGGCCCGCAAACGCAACCACCGGTCCGCCCGTCAAAATCGGACCCAAATAAATCTGCACCTTGTCGATCAGGCGCGCATCGAGCGCTTGGCCAAGCACTTCGCCACCACCCTCAATCAGTACGCTCGTTACGTTTCTTTTACCCAAATCTTTCAACACACGTGCCAAGGATTTGCCTTTATAAACCAGCGTTCTTGCAGCCAACCGATCAGAAAACAAACGCGCCCCTCGCGGCACGTTACCCGAACGGGTGAGCACAACGCGCCAGGGTTGTCGCGAGCGGCGTACGCCACGCACGGTTAATTGCGGGTTGTCCACTCGAACTGTTTCCGCTCCAACCAGAATTGCGTCCACGCCGGCGCGAACCTCGCGTGCGTGACGCCGGGCAAAAACTCCCGTGATCCAGCGAGGCTCACCAGGAGGACGCGTCAATCGACCATCAAGGGACATCCCGCATTTGGCGATGACAAAAGGCTGCCGGCTGACTACCCATTTGTTGAAGGCCTCGTTAAGGCGTGCGCAATCCTGAGCCAGGATGCCCCGTCGCACTTTGACGCCCGCATCACGCAACTGGACGATCCCTTTGCCGGAGTGGCGCGGATTTACGTCCACGGCCCCGACGACTACCTTCCTGACTCCAGCCTTGAGGATCGCATCAGTGCATGGGGCCGTACGCCCGACCGTCGAACAGGGCTCGAGCGTAATGTAGAGCGTTGCGCGAGCAGGCATCTGCGCGCCGAAGTTGCGCAGGCACTCGATTTCAGCGTGTTCATGGCCTGCTCCTCGATGATGTCCTCTTGCCACTATCCGATTGTTGATGACCAGAACAGCCCCAACAGCGGGGTTCGGACTCGTCTCTCCCTGTGCTTTTTCGGCTTCCTTTAGCGCCACGCGCATGAACCGTTCGTCTTGTTGTGCCGTCGTCGCCACGACCAGATGGATAATTGCGCTAGCCCATTGCGGCAAACGCTTTGTTTCGTGCAAAAATTGGGCAAACGTGTGTCACATATTTTCCTATTACCTTGCGAAGATCACTGTGCCAAATCAGCCCATGTATTCGGCAAAACGGAAACGTTTAGTCGATGATAACTCGTTGGAATATTTGAGCTTACTAGAAATCTAGCCGAAATGGACTCGCCTTGGCACGATGGCAGCTTTCGAAGTAAACCGCAGAAAAGCTTAGAAAGGAGCCTTTGCGATGAGTCTAATACGTTATCAAAGCCCAGAACTGATGTCGTGGCCGTCGCTGGATAGGTGGATTAGCCTCCGGGATGACCTCGACTCGCTCTTCGAGTTACCGTTCTGGTCGAGTTTCCAGCGCCCGGGACAGCTCTTTAGCGGTTGGTCGCCCGCGCTCGATCTCTACCAGAACAATGACAATGTCGTCGCCGTCGTCAAACTGCCCGGAATGCGCAAGGAAGACATCGAAATTTCCTTGCACGACGGAACGCTGACAATCAGCGGCGAGCGAAAGCGCGAAGCGTCCAACGGTGAGAAAGCGGAACGCACAGAGCGTCATATCGGCAAATTCCGCCGAAGCATTACGCTCCCAACCCGAGTGGATGCGAATAGAGTCAGTGCAATCTATCGGGATGGAATCTTGACCGTGACGTTGCCCAAGGCCGAGGAAGCCAAGCCAAAACAAATTCGAATCAGTTAATCACGCTCCGGCGCACGCGTAGTGCGCAGGCCAATTTAATAGGAAAGGAAAGCAAACATGAACACACTAGTCCGTGAACGTCGTGACCGGGATCATGCGCAAACCGAACAGTTTGTCGTGCCTTCCGCGAGCGTAATCGAAGCCGCTAACGGCCATACGCTCCAAGTCGAGATACCTGGGGTGAACAAACAGGGCCTCGAGGTTTTAGTCGAGAACAACGAGCTGACAATTGTCGGGCGCCGTTCTCCTCCCACCGTGGAAGGAACGTTGATTCATCATGAAACGCGCCCAGAAAATTTTCGGCGCACGTTCGAGCTCGATCCATCAATCGACGCCGACAAGATCAGCGCAACGATCGATCAAGGCCTTGTAACCTTGAGTCTGCCCAAGGCAGAACACGTCAAACCGCGCAAGATCGCTGTTTCCTAAAGACCAGGTTTCTGGCAAATTAAAGGCCGCGAATCACACGTTCGCGGCCTTTTTCTTTGTGGACTTTGCTGTCGCTGCGCCTGTTTTGTCATTCCGAGCGAAGTCGAGGAATCTCTTATTGCTAAGTCACAATGCGATGAGAGATGTCTCGCCCTTGCTCGACATGACAGGCAGCTAATTGTCCATCTTCGCTTTTCTGCTTGGCGAATTGGCGCTGGCGACGTACTTAGAGAACATCCCGATATGGCGACCAAGACTGAAGAAAAAACAAGCGCAGACAAACTCACCGCCGCGCGCAATAAGAATCTCGATCTTGCGATTCAACAGATCGCGAAGGACTACGGCGATGGCGCGATCATGCGACTCGGTGACGAAAAAATCGTCGACATCGATGTTATCCCCACTGGTAACATTCTGATCGATCGCGCGCTTGGAGTCGGCGGATTTCCACGCGGTAGAGTCGTCGAAGTGTTTGGCCCGGAATCGTCCGGCAAGACAACGCTTACCCTTACCGTAATTGCCCAGGCACAAAAACGCGGCGGGCTTGCGGCATTCATCGATGTCGAGCATGCGCTTGACCCGGCGTACGCTAAAAGGCTCGGCGTCAATCTTGATGACCTGCTCGTTTCGCAGCCGAGCTCTGGAGAAGAAGCGCTCCGGATTTGCGAGACGCTGGTGCGTTCCAATGCCCTCGATGTAATTGTGCTTGATTCGGTGGCCGCGCTGGTCACCAGAGCGGAGTTGGAAGGGGAAATTGGCGACGCGACAGTCGGTGCGCAGGCGCGACTGATGAGCGCCGCTTTGCGCAAACTTACGTCGCTCATTTCAAAGGCACGAACGTGCTGCATTTTCACAAATCAAATTCGGGAAAAGATCGGTGTCATGTTCGGTAATCCGGAAACGACGCCGGGCGGCAAGGCATTGAAATTTTACGCTAGTGTGCGCGTCGATATTCGCCGTATCGGCGCGATCAAACAGACCGATGGTGTTGTAACGGGCAATCGCACGCGCGTCAAAATTGTGAAAAACAAAGTCGCGCCGCCCTTCACCGAAGCCGAGTTCGACATCATGTACAACGAGGGAATTTCCTCGACCGGTGCACTTCTCGACCTTGCCGTGGAAAAACAGATCATCGAGAAGCGCGGCTCGTGGTTGAACTACAAAGGCACGCAACTGGCGCAGGGCCGCGACGCCGCGAAGGAAGTGCTCAAGAACGACCGCGCCCTGTACGAGGAAATCGAATCCGCGGTGAAAATAAAGCTCGACCAAGATACGAAATAACCTCGCGGTAGATCGACACTCGCGAAAACGTAGAACGTCGGCTCTCCCCGGCTCTCGCATGTTCGCGGACGGGCTGTTTGCGCCGAAGCGCTGCTTCACACGATGTGGATCACATCGCCGCGGCTGAAACGGACTTTTTTCTGACCGGCGCTCTTATCCTCTGCCGAACGATAACCGGCCGCACAACAAACGATTGATCTCAGGCGCTTCCCCGGCAGCTCGAGAATTTCGTCATATTCGTCCGGTTTAAAACCTTCCATCGGGCATGTGTCGATACCGAGCAGAGCCGCGCTCGTCATAAAATTTCCCAGCGCGATGAAAGCCTGGCGCGCCGCCCACTCGCGCGCTTCCGCCGCGCGAGTTCCCGTTACAAGGTCGTCAGCGACAGCGTCACGAAATCTCCTCAAAGCCTCAACGGTTCCACCACGCAGTTGCGCCGTTCTGGCAATGTGACGATCGATGTCTTCGTTGGTTATTCCCGTTCGGGCCGCGAAGACCACAAAATGCGAGCAATCCAGGATCTGACGTTGGTTCCATGTCGAAGGAAAAAGTCTTTCACGCATCTTTTGATCAGTAATCACAACAAACGTCCACGGTTGCAAGCCGTAGGACGAAGGGGAAAGAATCAGCGCATCTTCCATCACCGCCCAGTCTTCCGGAGATATTTTCCGCGCAGGATCGAATTTCTTGGTCGCGTAA
>JBIOVE010000006.1:0-3416 GCA_044867565.1 Candidatus Udaeobacter sp.
AACACAGCGTGTTGGATGTCGAACAGCCGGTAATCGCGCGTGGTAAGGCGACGCGATTCGGTGTGCCATGTTTCTGTCCCCGGATAAGGCGTGTTAATGCTGATGTTGACGACCTCTGGAATTTCGAGGCACCAATCGCGTACGACCTTGAATCTTTCGCGGTCCCATGCGGGATCGGCAATGATATTGACGGCGACCGATATGTCGAGCGAGCGAGCAAACTCCAAAGCTTCGAAATTTTTGGAAAGCGTCACGCGTTTGCGGTAGCGCTTCAGGCCTTCGTCATCGATCGCTTCAAGGCCGAGGAACATGGTATTCAAACCAAGTTGCTTCCAGAATTGGAAGACCTCTTTGTTCCGCAGCAGCACGTCACCGCGTGTTTCAAGGTAATAACGTTTCCGGATTCCGCGACGGACGATGGCCTCGCCAAGCTGCATCCCATGCTCTGCTTGAATGAAAGCGACGTCATCCACGATAAAAATTCCGGGCTCGCGTATTTGCGCCAACTCTTCAACGGCAACCTCGGGCGCCTTTACGCGATAGTTGCGTCCGTAGAACGTCCACGCACTGCAAAAGACGCAATCCCACGGACAGCCCCGGCTAAACTCGATGGAAGCGGCCGGGTCTAATGAACCGATGAAATACTTGTGGCGATGTTGAACCAGGTCTCGCGCAGGCGACAGGTCGTCGAGCGACTTCACAAACGCAGGCGGCGGGCCGCGATGGTCGAGTGTCACACACCCAGGAACGCATTCCAGGTCTGGCGGGTTCTCGGTGAGAGCATGGAGCAGCCCCGTGATCGCCGTTTCGCCTTCACCGATCAGCACGCAATTCACTGCGCCGCCGGCGTGCCGCAAAATTTCTTCAGGGATAAACGAAACACTATGCCCACCGACACAGATGAATGTTTCCGGCAAAAAGGCATGCGCAGCACGAGCGAGATCGATGATTTCTGGAACGTTAGCGAGGTAATTAACCGAGAACGCGATGACATCCGGTCGCCAACGGTTAACGAGACGCAAAAAATTCTGCTGCGGTTCGCACTGCAAATCGATCAAGCGAACTGCGTGACCGGCGCGCCGTGCCGCTGCGGCGACAAGTTCGAGTCCAAGCGGTTCGAGTCGAAGATAGATCTTCGAGTACATCAGACAGCTGGGATGAACCGCGAGGAATTTCATTCTTTTTTGACCCGCTGTTTCTTCGCATGATATTCGGTGTACGCGCGTATTTTGGAACGTTGCCGCGCCGGTTTCTGCTTAGCGCCAAAGGCGCGATGTTACTTCCAGCCTGTGGCAACGCCCCAGGGTTCATGGAAGAGGAGACGTCAGCGCTGAAAGCCGGGATTCAATTCTGGCGCATGCAAATAGGAATACCCGCCGAATTGATTTGCGCTTTCAGCGCTTATCACCGGGGCGATTAATTTCCTGGGGCGGTACCCCAGGCTGAGAATGAATGATGCGCCGTTGGCGCCCCTAAGCACGGGCGTCGTATTCGGCTTTTGTGAGCCCAGCCTTAGATGTTACGATGCTGATGATTTCTGCGCAGGCCGCAGGCGAATGTTTATCTCCGATGTAAGCGTGCGATGGACCGGGCACTTCGCGGCAATCTCCATCAGCTTCGCGTGTTGCTCTGCGCTCAACGCACCAGTGAGTTCCACTTCTGCCTCAATTCTGTCCAGCATGCCTTCCTTCGTTTCGCACTCCTCGCAATCCTTTGCATGGATGCGCGAGTGCCAAAGCGAAACCTTGATTGTCTTAAGCGGTAGATTTTTCCGGCGTGCATATAGGCCAACGGTCATGGAGGTGCAGACACCCAGCGAGGTGAGTAAATAGTCGTACGGATCGGGGCCGGCATCGTTACCGCCGGCGCTCTCTGGCTCGTCGGCGAGAAGGCGATGTCTACCCGCAACAATCTCCTGCTTGAAACTGCGCGCATCGCCGCGGACGACCACATCGGCTGTCTTATTATCGTTTTCTGTACTCATAACCACGTCACGGGCGCACGATTCCCTTGAAGGCGTCGCGATATCGCCAGATAAGAAACAATTCAAGAATCGTAACGACGATTGCAGGCACCATTCCCGCCGGCTCGGGCGCCATTAAGAGGTGGAAGATCCAAATGTTTACTATGATGCCGCCGAGAATCGTCAGGCCGAGCGGCACAAACCGACCGATTAGGAGAAGCAAGCTAGCGATGACTTGGAGTCCGCCAATGAAGTAAACGTAGCCGCTGGCAAGGAATACTTTCGTGTAGTCACCGGCCAGCCCTGGTGGGGGTGGCGGCATGGGAATGAAATTGAGAAACGCGTTCGATCCGAACACGAGGAAAATAAGTCCAAGAAGGACCCGGGCGATAATGGTTAAGACTTTCATCTGAGGATGATGACTTGATTGATTGCAAATTCAAATCCCGAAGTTGTGGACGCGGATGGAAGGCGATCGCGTCTATGGTTTTTTCTGAAACAACGCGTTGAGGTCGGCGGAAGCAGCGCCGTTGGCAAGAGCGTTGAATGTGCCGTTTGCTTTGATGTCTTTGGCAGCGCGGAGAAATGTGCCCCAAGTGGCGAGAGCAAGGCCGGAGCCGACGGAGATGCGGCGCACACCGAGATCGGCCAGTTGCGAAAGTGAAAGCTGGTGATTGAATCCGGAGACAAGGACATTGACAGGTTTCGGTGCGACCGTTTTTACGATCTGCGCAATCTCGTCAGGCTTGCTCGCGCCTGGCGCGTAGAGACAATCGGCGCCGGCTTCAGCGTAAGCAGCGAGCCTGTCTACGACGGTCTGCAACGGATCTGGATCGTCAACCAGCCAGGCTTCGCAACGTCCGGTCAAAACGACGCCACTGCCGGAATTGTCAATTGCAGCGCGCGCTGCTCGAATACGCTCGATCACCAGTTTTTTCTCGTAGAGCGGAGTGTCCGTGCGACCTGTGTTGTCTTCGATCGACAAACCAGCAACTCCGGTCTCGATACAAAGCCGGACATTTGTCGCGACGCCTTCTGATTCGTCGGCGTAGCCGGCCAGGAAATCTGCATTTATCGGCAGCGTTGTTGCTTCCACGATTTCCCGAATATGCGCGAGCATTTCATCGCGTGGAACCTCGCCATCGCGTTTTCCGCGCGAGAAGGCGAAGCCAGCCGAGGTCGTGGCGAGCGCCTTGAATCCGAGGCGTTGCAGATAAATCGCTGTTCCGATATCCCACGGGTTTGGAAGGACGAAGCATCCGGACTCGTGCATCGCACGGAACTTTGCCGCGACGGAGGTCTGCTGCGCTGACTCCATGTCGCAATCTTATGTTAATTAGGCGTAAGCGCGAGTTTCGTAAGAATGAAGGCTGTCACGAAATCTAAACTCCAACCACGTCATCATTGCGAATACCGCAGTCATTAGCTTATTCCGAGTGATTGAAGGGTGGCC
>JBIOVE010000007.1:0-16959 GCA_044867565.1 Candidatus Udaeobacter sp.
CTTTTTCTCTTCCTTCTTTTCGGCTTTCGGCTCTTTCTCTTCTTTTTTTGGCTTCTCCGGTTTTTTTTCGGGTTCCTTTTCTGCTTCTTCCTTTTTCGGCTCCGGCTTAGGCTTCTCTTCCCCCTCCTCCTCTTCGGCCTTTGGCTTTTCCTCTTCTTCCTCCTTTTCTTCTTCCTTCGGCGCCTCCTCGCCTTCGCCACCTATGAACGCGATCTTTTCGCCGATGTTTACCTTTCCGCCTTCTTCGACATAAATTTCGGTAAGCGTTCCATCTTCAGGCGATTCCCATTCCATCGTCGCCTTGTCGGTCTCGATCTCGGCAAGCACTTCACCGGCCGAAACACTGTCGCCCTTCTTCTTTTTCCATGCGACGAGAGTGCCCTCCGTCATCGTGTCGCTCAGCTTGGGCATTTGGATCTCTGGCATGATCGAAAAGTTAAGTCGTTAAAAGCGCTACAATGTTACAACGGGCTCGCTTTTTTGAGTTTGTAACATTTTTTAAGTTTTGTGACTTTTTTGACGGCATTCATGCGTAACAGACTTTTTTCACGGCTGCGATCAGTTTATCCGCGTTTGGCAAGACCGCTTTCTCGAGACGTTCATTGTACGGCATCGGCACATCTTCTTGAGATACGCGGATGATGGGCGCGTCGAGCTCATCAAAAATGTCTTTTTGAATTCGGTAGCAAACTTCCGCGCCCACGCCGCAGAACGGACGGTCTTGTTCGACAATCACTACGCGATGCGTTTTCGCGACTGAATTGAAGATCGCCTTTTCATCCAAGGGTTTGATCGAGCGAAGATCGACAATCTCCACCGAGATGTCATCGTCTTCCAGTTGAGCAGCGACTTTAAGGGCCAGCGGAACAGTCTGCGCGTAACAGATAACCGAGACATCGCTGCCCTCGCGCTTCACTTCCGCTTTGCCCAAAGGAATGAGTAGCTCTTCATCCGGCGGCTCCACCATTCCCTTTGAGCTGTAGAGCAGTTCTGCTTCCAAGACGAGCACTGGATTGTTGTCGCGCACCGCAGTTTTCAACAATCCTTTCGCGTCGCGGGGGGTCGCCGGCGTGCAAACTTTCAGGCCGGGCGTGTTTGCGTACAAGCATTCTGTGGCATGGGAATGGGTCGCGCCGAGCTGATGCGCAGGTCCATTTGGGCCACGAAACGTGATCGGGATGTTGAATTGGCCGCCTGACATCGTGAACATGTTTGGAGCGTTGTTAACGACCTGATCGAATGCGACGAGCGAAAAGCTGAACGTCATAAATTCGATGATTGGCCGCAACCCGACCATTGCCGCCCCCACTCCCAAGCCGGCAAATCCGTTCTCGCTAATCGGAGTGTCGATGATGCGCCTCGGCCCGAAACGCTCGAGCAAACCCTGGCTCACTTTGTAAGCGCCATGGTATTCGGCTACCTCCTCGCCCATTAGAAAAACATTCGGATCGCGCTCCAGTTCCTCCGCGAGTGCTTCGTTGAGTGCCTGGCGATAAGTAATTTCCCTCACGTAGTCTTTTCTGTGGTGGCAGCCGTGTCGGCTGTGGCAGCCTTGTCGATTGCAGGCGACCCGCCTCCGCGATGCTCCGGCGCGGCAGGCACGTCTGCCACTATAGCTCCGTTGGCGTAGGTGTAATCGTAAAGCTTGTCGAGCGGCGGCTCCGGGCTTTTCTCAGCAAACTTCACGGCAGCCAGCACTGTTTCCTTTGCGCGCTTGTCGAGCAGGTCGAATTGTTCGTTGGTTAATTTCCCCTCACGGGTGAGCTGCGCGCGCAAACGGGTGATGGGATCATCAAGGCGATATTTCTCCAGCTCCTGCTTGGTCCGGTAGCTTGCCGGATCGGACATCGAGTGGCCGCGATAACGATACGTGCGCACTTCCAGGAAGGCTGGATGCGGTTCTTTCCGGATGGAATCGACAATCTCAGCGATTTTGTCGCGCACTTCGCGAAAGTTCATTCCATCGACAATTTCTCCGGGAATGTCGTAGCCCTCGGCGCGATCGACAATTTGCTTGAGCGATGTCGACCTTTTCACCGACGTGCCCATGGCGAAGAGGTTGTTTTCGCAGATAAAAATGATCGGCAACTTAAAAAGAGCGGCCAGATTCAAAGCTTCATGGAAAGAGCCTTGATTAATCGCGCCATCACCAAAAAAGCAAAGGGTGACGCGGTCTTCGCCTCGGTACTTGGCGGCAAAAGCCATTCCAACCGCGAGCGGAACGTGAGCTCCGACAATAGCGTGACCGCCGTACATGTGATTTTGCCGATCGAAAAAATGCATCGAGCCGCCCAAACCCCGCGAACAGCCGGTTTCTTTTCCAAAAAGCTCTGCCATGCATGCGTTTGCGCTCGTGCCGCGGGCGAGCGCGTGAGCATGATCGCGATAAGCGGTAATGACGTAGTCATCCTCGCGCACAGCCGCGATGGCGCCGGCCACGACCGCTTCCTGGCCGATGTAAAGATGGCAAAAACCGCCGATCTTCTGCGCTTGATACTGCTGACTTGCGCGCTCCTCGAAGCGCCGAATCAACAGCATTAGCGAGAGCATCTCGACTTCGTCGCGCTGCTCCCCCGGCTGCATGGCGGTCATCCCGCAGCTGCGGGACGGAACCGCGCGGCGCTGGCGCGCGACTTCTCCGTGCTTCGGCCCAAGTTCATCGAAAGAACAAAGAGCAGAGTAAACAGAAGATCGCTGATGAGTGAATTGCGGAAAAACATCCAACTCGGCGTCGCGCCGTACTGAGGCAATCCCACCGTGAACGCCTGAATGAGTCCCCCAAAATTTTTCGCGTAACCTGGATCGCTCAACCAGGAAAACGCGTTCGTGATCGTGTAAAAAATTGTCGATCCGGCAATGGATGCCGGCAAAAGCGTTTTCAGCGATGCCCGATTCTGCAGAAGAACTCCAGCGCACCCGACGACAGCGAGCGCGAAATAACGCAAGAGAATTTGCAGGTCGAACAGCGTAGCGCCGTAACGAAAATTTATCACCGCATCGGAAATAAAAAGCGTGACGAGCGGCACCGAGAATTTGTATTTTTTTGGAAAGTACGCCGCGCTACAAAGCGCAATCGCCGCGAGGGGCGCGAAGTTGGAGAGCCAGTTTGCGCCGGAATGAATCAAGAGTCCCGTCGTGACGCGATAAGCGACGGCCGAAAAGACAAGGAGAAGAGCGGGAATCATTCGGGAGAATCTATCCGTCCCGCGAGATATGCAAAGACCATTTGCCGCAATTTCTATCGAGCAATGGAGTTGCTGGTATTGGTTTCAGAGCGAGGTCATTACTCCATCGCTCCGTTACTCTACTATCTGACTCCCGCGAGCGTTTTATTGAGTCGTGCTTTGCGGCGATTGGCGGCGTTTCGATGAATGATCCCGCGCTTCGCAGCTTTGTCGATCGCCGAGATGACGGCGCGGATTTGATCGGCACTGGGCGCTGCCGAGGAGCGCGCCTGTTTCTGTATCGTGCGCAGCCGTGTCACAACGCTGCGATTACGAAGCGATCGCTTCACTGTCTGGCGGGCCCGCTTGGCGGCTGATTTCGTGTTGGCCATTGATCAAAACTTCGTGGAGCTGGACGCTCGGAGGCGCAATTACGATTGTCAACAGTGACCCGCACCGGAGCGGGTCGATCGCTTTATGCGCGCGGACTATTTTGGACGATTGCCGCCCGTTTGTTCAATAGCGGCGTCGCTTTATCTGTCGGGCGTGCGGAGCCAGGCTGATCCTGGCTCCTGGTTTCTCCACCCTTCGCCATAAGCGTATTACTCGATGGCGCCGGCGGCGCCTTTGGCACTTTGGGCAAACGATCGGGAACGATTTGCACAATCGCTCCGAGCGGAACTTGATTGTAGAGCGCGGCGATGTCGCTCGATTTCATCCTGATGCAGCCGTAACTGGCGGGCCGGCCAATTGTTTTCTCTTCCGGCGTACCATGAATGTAAATGCAGCGACGAAAGGCATGCGCGTTTTGAGCTTCCAGTCCGCGCAGCCAAATGATGCGGGTAATCACCGGATCGCGACCCGGGGCATTTGGCATAAGGATTTCGCCGGTGAATCGCCGATGATGAAAGACAGCGCCGGTCGGTGCGTTGTCACCGATTTTTTTCGCGATCGCAAGGTAACCAAGAGGAGTTGTCATTCGTCCCCAAAAATCGCCCAGTCCAAATTTGGATGTGGAAATAGGGTAGGTCGCCACTTTGGCCCCGTCCTGCAGCAGCATCAGCTTCTGATCGCGGACGCTAATTATCAGGCGATGGGAAGTGTCGAGTTGCGTAGCGAAAAGCGCGGGAGCAATTGAAATTAAACTGAAAATTACAGCGAGGGGCCGAAACATGCGCAATCTCTTACTCGATAATTCAAACTTTGTCACGCAGGAATTGCGGTAACTGCGCGTGAACCTCCAAAGCTGATTCTTGGCGAGCGATTCACCAGTGAGGAGAGACAGACATAAAGAAAACCGCCTTGGAACATGAGCAGGAAGGGGACCGAAAGGAACTGGCCATGCACAATCGCAAAGCCAAGGAAATACGTGAAATAAATCGCGAAAGCCAGCTCGGCGAGTGGAAGCGCTGATTTTAGGGGCCGGTATTTGCACGCCCGCCACGGTTGCGATTTGCGCTCAATGCCATACTTGGGCGTGCGGGTGAAATCGGATTTGTGATTGAAGATCGCTTCCA
Organism: Candidatus Udaeobacter sp.; assembly: GCA_044867565.1. Classification (GTDB taxonomy): domain Bacteria; phylum Verrucomicrobiota; class Verrucomicrobiia; order Chthoniobacterales; family UBA10450; genus Udaeobacter. Next base: position 4,682 of record JBIOVE010000007.1, read on the forward strand.
GCACGGCGCGCGCGTTGTTGAGACAGAGGCCAACGCCGAGGGCGAGCAAGCATGGCAGAAAAAGAATCTCTTTCATCCATGTACGGGGATGCAGCTCGCGCTGAGCGCAAATATAAAAAACCGCGACTGACATTGATGCTGCAAGGAAAATCGGAACATCGATAAGCAGCGTCCGCAGCCATCCGCCTTGAGGCGCCCCGGCGGAGGGATGCAGCAGCACGCATAAAAACGCAAGCAGCAAGTAGGCGAAGTTCGACATCAGGTGACCGGTGGCCTCCAGTTTGATCGGGAACGGAAGCCGGCTGCGCCAAATCGTAGGCAACAGTTTCTTGCAGGTCTGGATGGAACCCTTTGTCCAGCGATGCTGCTGAGACTTGAAGCCGTTCATATCCACAGGAAGCTCCGCCGGAGTGACCACATCAGAGAGAAAGATAAATTTCCAGCCCGCCAGCTGGGCGCGATAGCTGAGATCGAGATCTTCGCACAGCGTGTCATGCTGCCATCCTCCACCTTCCTCGATACAGGAGCGTCTCCAGAGACCGGCGGTTCCATTGAAATTGAAAAAGCGGCCACTCCGGCTGCGGGCAGTTTGCTCCAGCAAAAGATGCCCATCCAGAAACATCGCCTGCACGCGGGTAAGCAGCGAATAACCGCGATTCAAATGACCCCACCTGGTCTGGATCATTCCGATTTTCGGATCGGTAAAGAAATGGATCGTGCGCTTTAGGAGATCAGGTTGTGGGACAAAATCGGCGTCAAGGATACAGACGAATTCGCCGTCCGCGGCCTCCAGCCCGGCCGCCAGCGCGCCGGCCTTAAAACCGACGCGATCAACGCGATGAATGCGTTGAACGTTGAAGCCCCGCTGGCGCAGTTCGTCCGCGCACGAGGCGGTGATCTCGCGGGTCTCATCGGTCGAATCGTCCAAGACCTGGATTTGCAGAAGCTCCCGCGGATAGTCCAATTCGCTCACGGAACGGAGCAAACGCTCGGCCACGTACATCTCGTTAAAGATAGGCAACTGCACTGTCACCTTCGGCAGTTGTTCAAAGCAGCGGGCTGGGAGCGGTGGGCGCTTCCGGTTTTTGAAGTACAGATAGATGATGAAGTAGCGATGGACACCGTACGCCGAAAGACCGATGAGCACACTCAGATAGCAGACTGTCCAGATAATGTGTCCGAGGCTTCCTTGCATGGGAGTTTCCGCCGCTGCCGGTGGTTAAGGCAGCAAGGGCGACATGATGCCGTTTCCAGCATGTGCGTCAAATCAAAAAAATTGTACATTTGCCTCTGAAATGGCAACCATAGCGTGAGGAAAATATCGGGGCATAGCGCAGAGAGCGAGAATGTTGTGTTCATTGTCGATCTTCGTAATTGCGGGTGCAACCGGCCTTGTAACGCCCGTGATGGCAGGAGGAACCAACCACGGAACAATGATCTAAGCGCGAGGAATTGGGCGTTAACCTCTACACCGCGCGGTCGATCGCCCGCATTTTTCAAAAGCTAAATGAATCTCAGGCAACTGCCTTTCGAGCAACTGCAACGCGCTCCCTCGCGTTGCCACCGGACGGCGGCAAGCGCCATGACTACAGGAAACGCCTTGCCTGACGCGGCGAGCCGGTTAACGGTGAGAGGCCAATCTTCGCAACCAAGAGGGCATGCATTTGCGAGACACATTTAAGAAACGAAGGCGCGACCGTTTCGAACGTTTGAAGATCATCTTTCCGATCCTTCTGGCAGGATGGATCCCATCGATCTTAACGCTCATCGTTTCCTACACAATTCTGCGCGACACTTTGGAAACCAGAATCCTGCGTGACCGGCAAACTCTAATCCAATTGGTGGGCCATCTCGTTGGCCATGACCTAAGCCGGAGCAGCAGCATCATTGGATATTATCAGACGCTGCCAGAAGTCGCGAACGTTTTGAGCACGCTGAATCCCGAGCCGTTGGCTCAACAATGGCTCACCTCAGCATTTTATTCGCATGCGCAAATCGACGGAATGTTCATCACTGCATCAGACGGCCGCCTGATTGCATCGATCCCAACGGATCCGGAGATAATCGGCAAGGATTTTGATTCGGCTCACTGGCGCGAGCAAGCAGCGGCATCGAACGAAACCTTCGTTTCTGCAGTTCGTCCCAGGTTATCGGACAAGCGACTGGCAACCGATATCGTCGGCGCTGTGCGGGCGCCTGATCGGACAATCCTCGGTTACATTGGTGTCTCGGTCCTGGTGGAGAGAATGGGTCGGCGTTTATCCACGATCGAGTTCGGCGATCAGCTCCTTTTCGAGGTGCTGGATCAAAACGGCAACGCGCTTTTCGCCAAGGATTTCAAGCCGAATCCCAACGCGACTTCCCCTGAAGGTGGTATTTTGCTCAAAGAGATCCGCCAGAGCAAGAGCGGGCATTTCGAGCGGCACGGGAATCTTTATTCTTTCAGTCCGATCGAATCGACCGGCTGGGTCGCGGTAGTCGAGCAACCAAAGAGTCTGGCCTACAAACCGATTCATCACCTTCTGGGGCGAATGACTGTCCTGGCCGTCTGGCTGATTCTTCTCACAGCGGTCTTCGCGTGGCTTGGCACCAGATTTTATCAGCGGCAGATGGAATCTACTCGGCGCATCGAACGTGAAGTCGTCTTCAACGAAAAGATCCTGGCGAACATGCCCAGCGGCATTGCCTTTATCGATCCGAAGTCTCGCGGTTTTCTCCAGGCGAACGACGCTTTTGCGCATATGGCACAGCGTTTCGGGGATCTGCCGCCCGGTAGCGACATTACGGATGCCACATACGATGACGTGAAGATTGCTCCGGCCGGAGCGATCGAGCGAGTGCTTTCCTTTGGAACACCATTTCAGCTCATCGAGCACCCGTTGAAAGACAAAACGGGGATGACGCATTTTTTGGATATTAACCTCCTGCGGCTGCAAGGCTCGCATGAAACTATTCAAGGTGTGCTTTATCTTGTAGAAGACAAAACCCGCGACGTCACACTGCGCCAGGAACTGATTGGCGCAAATGCCGCGAAAGACCAATTCCTGGCGCTGCTCTCCCATGAGTTGCGCAATCCCCTTTCGCCAGTGATCGCAATGGTCGGAGAATTGGAAGCGACCATCCCGGACTCCCCGACGGTGCGCGAGGCGCTTGAAGTCATTCGGCGCAACGTCGAGCTGGAAGCGCGCTTGATTGACGATTTGCTCGACATCACCCGCATCGCAAAAGGCAAACTGCAGTTGAGTTTTGAGACTATTTGCGTGCACGAAATCCTGCAGCGCGCCTACGAAATTTGCCGCGAGGACATTACCGCCAGACATCTCGAAGTGGAATTTCGTCTTCGCGCCGCTCAGGCGCATGTCGAAGGCGATCCAGCGCGCTTGCAGCAGGTCTTTTGGAATTTGATCAAGAACAGCGTGAAGTTTACTCCGGAGAAGGGCCGTATCACTATCGAGACGCTCAACCCCACGCCGGAGAAGATTGAGGTTCGGATCGCCGATACTGGCATGGGCATCGAGCCGGAAAGGATCGACAAAATCTTCAACGCCTTCGAGCAGGGACAGACATCGATCACCCGTCGTTTCGGAGGGCTCGGCCTCGGCCTGACGATTTCGAAGGCGCTGATCGATGCGCATGCCGGAAAAATCCGCGTGGCGAGTCTTGGAAAGGATCAAGGTTCCACTTTTTCCCTCGAACTGAAGACGGTACCGAGTCCGGTTAGCGGCGATGGCGATGGCGCCCGGCAAGATCAAAGTGCCGCTTTGGAAAAAGGAGCGGCTGTGCCCAGGCAAAGGCGCGTCCTCGTGGTGGACGATCATCAGGATACCTGCACCGGGATGAAGAGGATGCTGGAGCGCCGCGGCTACGAAATTACGGTGGCGCATTCCGCCGAGCAGGCCGTGGAAAAAGTCCGGACACAGGAGTTTGATCTTCTCATCAGCGACATCGGCCTGCCGGATCGCAGCGGTTATGAGCTAATGCGCGAAGTGCAAAGCAGCAAAGCTCTTCCCGGGATTGCACTCAGCGGTTTCGGAACTGAACAGGACGTAAACGAGGCCCGTGCGGCAGGTTTTGCCGAGCATCTCACCAAGCCGATCAATTTTGAACGACTCGAAGAAGCCATCTGCAATCTGCTTGAGCCAGAGCCGACCCGCCGCTCATAGCGCGCACCAGTAGCTGGTCCCGTCTTTAGCAAACCATTGTGCCCAAAAAAAACGCGCCAGCCTATCGACCTCTCGACTGGAACTTTCAGTTCCTTGCAGAAAACGCCACTGTTCGCTCGACGCGGTTCAACATGACAGCGGAGGCGAAGAGCGTTCGTTACCCGATCCGCCTGTTGCGTTACTGGTTTGCCTATCACTTGTTGTGTATCGAATCGGCGCGTCGTACCACACCCATCGATCTCGTCGAAATCGGCGTGCACAAGGCACAGTTCTTTCAATTCGTCCGTTCGGCTCCCGTTCAGCCAAATGTTGGGCAATGGACGATGGTGGACGCGGTGATCTATCCTGAAAAACTTCGCAAAGTGGGCCTTAGGAAAGAGGATGTTCTGGTGGTAAACCTTGAGAGCCCCGATTTCGATCTGCCACGCGATTATGATGCTGCGGTGCTGCTGCACGTGCTCGAGCATTTGTTCGACCCGGAGGCGACTTTGCAAAAAATTGTGCGCCGGATACGGCCAGGCGGGGTATTGATCGGCGGCTCCCCGGTCCTGCCCGATTTCCTTGTCGCCTCTCATCAGAAACTAGAGCGCAAAACGGCACAGCCAATGGGCCATGTAAGCGTATTTTCTCCACAACGGATCATTCGAATGGGTGAAGCCGCTGGCTGCACGACTGAGTTCATCAGCGGCGCCTTCTTCATGCGCAGCAGCGGAAGCCCGCTGGAAAATTCTGCTGCCTGGCTCCGATTCAACTTGTGGTGGGGCAGCACATTTCACTCCTGGCCGGGCGAGATCTACTGGCTTATGCGTAAACGCTGAAACGGCGACATTCCAACGTCTTCGCCAACACCGCGGCGGCCCTGTGAGCCGTTCGTGGGGTTGAGAGACTCGTCCAAACGGGCCACAGGGCCCGTGGCTACAAGAGCTGCCGCCACGCCTCTAGCGTGGAATATTTTTCGAACTATCCAGACTCGTGGCCGGATAAGGCAGCCTTGTCGCGTCCTTCGGCGGCCTCCTTCAGCTCGCGCGAAAGCTTCTCGACACGCTGACGCATGATTTTGCCAGCTTTAAATTTCACTGTTGCGCGCGGCGGAATCACGAAACTGCTGCCGGGCTGATTCGGGTTTCGTCCGACGCGCGGCTTTGTCAGCCGTGGTTGAAAGACACCGAAGTTGCGCAGTTCAACTGGAATATTGTTGGCCAGACTGTCAGTGATTTTGTCGAGTGTGCGCTGAACCACATCGAAGACTTCATGTTGGACCATGCCGGTTTGATTGCTGATGGCGACAACGATGTCGCGCTTGGTTAGCTTTGCCATATCTATTTAGTAATCGCTCCACATGGCCGTGGCGGTGGTTAAATTAGGCACAAAAAACAGAAATTTTAATCGCGCTAACCTCCTCGACAGGAAGGCTAAACGCAATGACAACTTTGTTTAATTCGGGGGAATTTAGAGGCACGATAGCTCTATTGAGACGCTATCGGCGCGAAATAATGGAGCACGAATGCCGAATGAGAACTTGGCGCAAGTTTTTAATTTGCGCTCCTATCCTGTAGGGGAAGCTGCCGGCTTCCCTCTTCGCGCAAATACGCGCGACGCTAACGGCGCCCGCTGCAGAAATTACTTTCGCCAATTCTCACGCGGAGGCGGGGGCGCATAATAATCCGGCGCGACCTCGTGGGCGGTTCGGAAATGCACTTTGGCCACCTCACGAAGTGCACCTGGTCCGTTCGTTTCAACAAGCTTTTTCGCGGCCTCTTTTACACTCACAGACGCTCCCCGCTCAAGTCGCAAACGAAGCTCCTTCCCCCGGCGCTCCAGCCAATTGATGAAAGCTTCCCTGGCCAGAATCGATGCCGCCGCCACCGCGATATCTGATTCCGCTTTCGTCCGCTGTTCGATGTCGATCTTCTGCCCGTGCCGCAATAGCGATTGCTCGACCACGCGGGCGTCCGCAAATTGGTCCGACAACGCCCTGGGGCAATCCGGTTTTTTTGCGAGCAAATTTTCGATCACGCGAGCATGCCCCCAACCAAGTAGTTTGTTCAAATTGGCGAACTTCTCGTAAAGCTCGTTATACTTTTGCGGACCGATCAGCACCGTCTCGATCAAGCCGCCGGCAGTTCTCCGAATCGTTTCGCCGAGAGAGCGAATCCGCGCGTCCGAGCCGATTCGTTTGCTGTCCTGCACACGGGCATCGAGAAGTTTGCGCGCAATTCCACGATCGACATAGACGCCCGCAATCACCAGCGGGCCAAAAAAATCACCCTTGCCGCTCTCATCCACGCCGAAGTGCGGCTCGAACATTTCCGGCGAGTACACTTCTTCGTAGCCCAGCTTCGCTTCACCCAGAATCTTTGGCTCCAGCTCGAACTGCACGAACTCCTCCACGCCTCTGCCTTGCACGAGCACCTTTGGTCCTTTCTCATAAACCGCGACGCTCAGTCTGTTCTTCTGCGCAAAAAAAAGCGTGTATTCCTTCGGAGAAAAGTCGAACCCGAGCGTCTCAAGCAGCGCGCGAAGCTTGGTCGCCTGCCCTAACGAAAGAGGATGCGTGTACGAATTCATTCAGCCACAGATTAGCACAGATGAAACACAGATTGCATTTCGCCAAAATCAGTCAGTAAGATATAATCAGTTATCTGTGTTAATCCGTGTTCATCTGTGGCTTTTCGAGAAAATCAAGTCAGCGCTGCCCTGACGAATTGGTATCACAAGAACGGCCGCGCCCTGCCCTGGCGCCAAACTCGCGATCCCTACGCCATCCTCGTCTCCGAGTTCATGCTCCAGCAAACCCAGGTTGCCGCCGTTATCCCTTATTATAATGAGTGGCTTCGCCGCTTCCCTGATTTCGCCGCGCTGGCTCGGGGTTCGGAAAGTGGCGTCCTTCATGCGTGGCAGGGCCTCGGCTATTATGCGCGGGCGCGCAATCTGCACGCAGTCGCCAAAACCGTGCACAGACGGCACAGCGGCAGATTTCCGCGCGACCCCGCCGCAATTCGCGCATTGCCCGGGGTGGGACGCTACACTGCCAATGCGATTCTGACGTTCGCTTTTGATCAACCGGTCCCAATTGTCGAAGCCAATACTTCTCGCGTTTTAGCGCGTCTCTTCAATCTGCAGACATCCATCGATCGAATCGCTGGCCGGGAAGCGCTCTGGACGCGCGCGGCCATGCTTGTTCCAACCTGTTCCGCCCGCATTTACAACTCTGCGCTCATGGATCTCGGCGCGCTCGTTTGTCTTCCACGTCAGCCAAGATGCGGGATTTGTCCGGTCAGAAAATTTTGCCGCGCAAAAAATCCGGAAAGCCTTCCGATAAAGAAAGCACGGCCTCCGGCGATACGACTAACCGAAAGTCACGCGTTCGTTGTTAAGCAAAGAAGGATTTTGCTTCAGCAAGCCAGTCATCGCTGGCGCGGCATGTGGATTTTGCCGCCACTGCAAAGAAGATCGGCAAGTCAACGTCCGGTGTACAGGTCGATCTTTCCGTTCACAAACCATCGCATCACGTTGAACGTTTATGCGCGTCGCCCCCGAAAGATCGACAAGCACTCGCAGCGCTGGATCAGAATTGACTCGGTCGACTCAATTCCGATTCCTTCACCACACCGAAGGGCACTGCGAGATCTTCTCACCGAAGAATCAGCAGCACCATCACGCCAGCGACGCTTGTCAGGATCGTGATTGGGATGCCGAAACGCGCATAATCCCAGAAGCCGATTTCGAGATGTTCGCGCGCAGATTCCACCACGATCATATTCGCCACTGAACCAACGATGGTGAGATTGCCGGCAAATGTCGTCGCCAACGCGAGCACTTTCCACATCAGCTCGGGTTCGGCAAACCGCGTGATCCATTTTCCCGCCACAAGCACAAATGGAACATTCGAGAAAATATTCGACCCGGCCACGGAGAACCATGTGAGGTTCCAGGTCTGCGCTGTCACGTGTGATCCAAAGACCGGTTGCAAATGCCGGTAAATCGCATCGGGCAAGCCGGTATCGTTCAGTCCGTCGACGACGACAAACAGCGCTGCAAAAAACACAAGCAAATGCCAATCCACCAGCTTGAGCACTTCATGCGTATCGCGACGCGCGAGCACCATCACCAGCGCCGCGCCTGCGAGTGCGGTCCACGCGAGGTTCAGCCCGGCGACAAAACAGGCCATCATCGACCCAAACACAACGCAGACGATTGCAAATAAAATGCCGTCGAGCTTCGGGACAGAGTGAGGTTCCCGGTCGATCACCGCTGCTCGCAGAGCCTTCCGAAAACCGAAATGCAAAATCGCGAAGTTAATAGCAAGTCCGACGATCGCCGCCGGCATAAGCGCTCGCGAAAATTGCGCAAACGGAATGTGCGAAAAATGCCCGATGATCATGTTTTGTGGATTGCCCACGAGAGTGGCGACGCTGCCGATGTTGGCGCTGGTCGCGAGCGCAATCAGGTACGGCAGCATTGGGAGTTTCCCGCGCCGGATCACCGCGATGACGAGCGGCGTCAGCATCAAACAGATCGTATCATTCACGAGTAACGCTGAGAGAATTCCCGACGTGAGTATCAGGTAAAGCAGCAGCCGCCCCGGTGTGCGGGAGAATTCCAAGACAACGTCGGCAGCCCATTCGAAAAAATGCGCGAGATAGAGATATGCCGAGACCAGCATCATCGCGAGCAACAGCACGATCGTGTCGTAGTTGACCGCGCGATAAGCGCGCTCCGGCGTCATCACTCCGGTTGAGACCATCAACACCGCGCCGAGCAGAGCGGCGGCAGGACGATTCAACGGCAGAATTTTCAGCTGCCGGCCGCTGATGAGAATATAAGTGATCCCGAAGATCACGGTTGCGACCAGCTCCCGCTGCCAGTGATTCACAGCGCGTCCATAGTGGAGGGCACGCCGTTTTTCAACGAACACAATTTCTTTGCGAAGCGCTAGCGCAATGCATAGCCTCTTTCAATCATGATCGAACGCTGCCTGACGCATGCGGCTTTGCCTTCCGTTGGCACGAGGCTGCTCCCCGACGTATGAGAAGCATGACTGGTTACGGTCGGGGCGAAACCGACCACCGCGGGACAAAATTTAGCGTCGAACTCAATTCCGTGAACCGGAAGCAGAGCGACATTGTAATCAATCTGCCACGCGATCTTTCCGAACTCGAGCCGCGCATTCGCCAGACTATCAACGAAAATATCTCGCGCGGCCGCACTAATGCGAACATCACCTTCCACAGCGGCCTAAATGGTGCGCGCAACCTGGCGCTCGATACCGAGCTGGCCCGATCGTACCACGAAGCAATGCGCGCGCTGCAAAAGGAGTTAAATGCGCCGGGTGAGATCACGATCAGCACAATTCTCCAGGCGCCAGGCGTGATGCGTTTTCCAGAACAAGTGGTAAATGCGGAAGAAGCATGGCCCGCCATCGACCGCGCGCTGCGCGCGGCGCTCGCCGACTTGATCAAAATGCGAGAGCGCGAGGGCAAACATCTCGCCAAGGATTTGATCCACCGTCTGAAAGCGATCCGCAAAAAACTGAAGGAGGTTCGCACGCTTCATCCCGACGTGGTCAAAAGATATCGCGCGACGCTCCTCGATCGCATTCAAAAGGCCGGGCTGCCTATTGCCACCGACGACGAACGATTGTTGAAGGAAATTTCATTCTTCGCCGATCGCGCAGACGTCTCGGAGGAATTGACGCGCCTGGAAAGTCACCTTGCCCAATTCGCGCATCATCTGCGCAGGAACGAACCGGTCGGTCGCGCGCTTGAATTCATCACGCAGGAAATTTTTCGCGAGCTCAACACTCTCGGCGCGAAAGCCAACGATGCAGCCATCTCACAGCGAGTCGTCGCTTGCAAAGCAGAATTGGAGAAGATTCGGGAGCAAGTTCAAAATCTTGAGTAAACAATTCGGCCGTCACGGAATTCTCTTTGTTGTTTCTGCTCCTTCAGGTGCGGGCAAGACCACGCTGGTTGAAGCGCTTCGTCGAACTGCCGACCTTTTTTATTCTGTCTCTTGCACTACGCGAGCGCCGCGCAGCGGGGAAATTGACGGCGAAGATTATCAATTTCTTTCCGATGCGGATTTTCGCGCGCGACTCGGAGCTGGGAATTTTTTAGAACACGCGCACGTGCATGGCGATTATTATGGAACGTTGCGCAACCCGGTGCTGACTAACTTAAAAAATGGAGTAGATGTTTTAATCGACATCGACACGCAAGGCGCAGCCGCCATTCGCAATTGCGACGACCCCCTCATCCGCGAGGCATTGAGCGATATATTTATCATGCCGCCGGATCTCGAAGAATTGCGTCGGCGTCTGCTCAAACGCGGAACGGAAACGGCGCAACAAATCGACTCGCGTCTCGCTACCGCCGCGGGCGAAATGGAATTATGGCGCGATTACCGCTATACTATTATCAGTGGTTCGGTCGAAGAAGATTTGCTAAAGTTCCGGCATATCATGAGCGCGGAGAGTTATCTGAGCCGGCGCTTGATTCAGAAGTAAAACGAAGTGCCAATTGTAGGGGACGCTGGCTGCTCGCGAAGAATTTCGGAGTTAGCGTCCCGATACCGATTCGTGGGCAGCTAACAGCTTCCCCTGCAGCCGATTCGCGATTAAATTGCCGATCTTGAAAAAAGAAAATCCGCAGTCCGAAATCCGAGATCCGAAACGGATCGTGCTCGGAGTCACGGGATCCATCGCCGCTTACAAATCCGCGGAATTGACGAGCCTCCTCGTCAAACAAGGCCACGAGGTTTTTATCGTCATGACGCACGACGCGACCGAGTTTATTTCTCCGCTTACATTGCAGACCCTTTCCAAAAATCCGGTGACAACGAGCTTCTACGATGAAAAGGAAAATTGGCGGCCCGGACACATCGAGCTCGCCGATCGGGCAAACCTGCTTCTCATCGCGCCGGCCACCGCGCACGTGATCGCTGAACTTGCGCATGGCCTGGCCGGACATCCTCTCGCCGCCATCGCGGTCGCCACGCGCGCGCCAATTCTGCTTGCGCCCGCCATGAATGGAAAAATGTGGGAACACCGCGCGACACAGGACAATGTCGAACAATTGAAAACGCGCGGCGTCGAGTTTATTGGACCAGAAGAAGGAATGCTCGCGTGCGGTTACGAAGGCATTGGCCGGCTTTGGAAAGTGGACGACATCGCGTTTCGCGCCGAGTTCATGCTCGCGCGACAGGATAACTTGATCGCGTGAGATTTCTCGTCACGGCCGGCCCGACACGCGAGCCGCTCGATCCCATTCGCTACATTTCGAATCGGTCTTCAGGAAAAATGGGCTATGCCATCGCCGGGGCGGCGCTCGCCGCCGGACACGATGTCACTTTGATTTCCGGTCCGGTGAATCTCGATCCGCCGCGTGGTATGCAGTTCGTCTCGATCTTGACTAGCGATGAAATGTACGACGCGGTCCATCGACATGCGCGCGAATGCGACGTGCTTGTCATGTGCGCCGCCGTTGCCGATTACAAGCCGGCACAAGTTTCCGCCACGAAAATCAAGAAAGGTGATGAGCCTCTCTCGCTCGAATTAATTCCGACGCGCGACATTCTCGCATCGCTCCCAAAAGAAAATCTGCAATTTCTGGTCGTTGGTTTCGCCGCAGAGACAAATGACCTCGAAGCAAACGCGCAAAAAAAACTGCACGCGAAAAACTGTGACATCGTTGTAGCCAACGATGTGAGCGGCGCGGATTCGGGAATGGAAAGCGACGTAAACGCAGTGACAATCTTCTTTCGAAACGGCGAAAAGGAAAAAATTTCGCGCGCACCAAAACAAATTATTGCGCGCGAGCTCGTAAAAATATTTTCAAATTCGCGAGAAAAATGTTTGACAAAAAAAATGTGATGATTACTGAACTCGATTAAGTGAAGTCATTCCCAACTCTTCACCAACCTCCGCACGTTGCGGATTGAAAGGGGGGAATAGAGTCGATGGCAAAGAAAAAAAAGAAAGCAGCGAAGAAAAAAGCAGCGAAGAAAAAGAGGCATTAAGGCCCAACGCTTGTTAACGGCCCCGAACGCTTTCGGGGTCATAATCCCTAACTTCAACCCGGGAGGAAAATTTATTTTCCTCCCGGTTTTTTTTGT
>JBIOVE010000008.1:0-4374 GCA_044867565.1 Candidatus Udaeobacter sp.
GAAGATGGAAATACTGAGAACCTTCGAGATCGAATCCGTAAATCTGCACGTCGCCTCCGAGAAAACCGCCCGAAATGTAGGGCGAAAAGCTCGCGCGTTGTCCGCGCCGCGTGATCAAGGGATTGTCGCGCCGGTCAAATACGACACTTGTAAAGATCTGACTCTCCACCGTGGAGCCCTTTACCTCCTGGATCTGCACGGATGCGGTTGAGCTTACATCGAAAATATCCACGTCTTGCAGCCGGTATCCCAAGCTCGCGTACATGTACGCATTGATCGGTTTGCGCGCTTCGATCGAAAACCCATAATTGCGCTGGTTATATTCCGAGCTCAAGTAATCTGCCTCGTTAAAAAATAGCTGACCACTGAGCGCTAGCCTCCGGTCAAGGAAATACGGTTCGGTCAATGCCAGAACGAAATCCTTTCGCTCAGAGCCGTATTGGATCCGCATTCTAAATTTCTGACCACCCCCAGTAAGTCCCGGCCAGCTCGTAATATCGAAGTTTCCCTGGGTCAGTTCTACGAAACCGACTATCTTGTCGATCGTACTGAATCCTCCGCCGAAACTAAGCGACCCGGTGCGTTTCTCCTCCACCAGGATCACAAGATCTTTGCGTCCGGCTATCTCGCTATCTTCCGGATAAGTCTCGACTTTCGAAAAGAAGCCCAGGTTCTCGAGACGTTTCTTGGTGGTTTCGACGCGAACGGTGTTGAAAACATCTCCCGGCGCAACGAGAACTTCGCGACGAATCACCTTGTCCTTGGTGCGCGTGTTACCGGCGATGCTGACTCGTTCGACGAATGCGCGATCGCCCTCCTCGATCTTATAATGCACGTCGATCAGAGCAGGGCCAGCCGGAGTGCCTTCCGGCAAAACCACAAGATCGACATAACCGCCGCTGCCGTAGCCGTCGGCAATCGCTTTGGCATCATCCCGCAGTTGCTTTGGCGAATAGACGCTGCCTTCCTTCATTTTTAACAAGGCACGGATATCCTTCTCCTGCGCGGCTGTCTGTCCTGAAATGGCAAGCTTGCCCACGTGATATTGCGGGCCTTCGGCAATCACGATCGTGATTACAATCGGACCATTACCGGCGTGTGCCCTGCGCACGTCCTTAATTTCCACATCGATGTAGCCATGGTCCTGGTACCACTCGCGAATGCTGTCCAGGTCCTGTTCCAACTGCACTTCGTCGAGCCGCCCGGATTTATCAAAGATCGAAATGAGCGTCTTGCCCTTCGTTTTCATCTTTTTGCGGAGCACCCTTTCGCTGAAGTGCGCATTACCCTCGAAACGAATTCTGCTCACCGCTCCCTTAACGCCCTCATTGATCGTGTAGACGACGCGCGCGGTGCCGCGATTCTCATCGATGGGTTCGACGCGAAATTGAATGCTAACGTCGTTGTAGCCGTGCCCCTGATAAATCTCGATCATCTTCTGGCGCGCTTCCTCCAACTGCTCTTCATTGACCGGCTGGTTGATCTTCAATTTGATTTCTTTGCGGATCCTTTTTGGTTTGATTCGCTCGGCTCCATCGATTTCGATTTCGCGGAGGATCGAACGCGCTTGCACCGCCACGATCACCTTCACGCCGTCCCCTTCCGGTTGAGCGAAGATGCGAACGTTTACGATGGCGCCGGTTTTATAGAGAGCCTCAATATCCTGCTCGACTACTTGATCGGAGTAAGGCTGGCCCACCTTGGTCCGCATTTGCGCGAGAATCCGCTCCTTGCTTACCGTTCCCGGCCCTTTGTACTCCACGTCGATTGACCGGACGATTGGCGGACCCTGAGGCTCCTGGGCTCGAACTGAGATGGCGCCAAGGAGCACGCAAATGGATGCGACCCAGATTGTAAATGGCGGGGGGCGCATCCATCCAAAAAAATGTCTCATAAGTTTAGAAGCGCACTCCCACGCCATCAACCCACGCGGGACAGGCGGCTATATCGGGAAGAAGAAGGTAATCGTCAAGGCGGATTTTCCAAAGAAACAGGCGACTTGTCCACAGACAACTCGGCCCGCAACGCTAGTTCAAAAGCTCGTACCAGGTATTTCGCCGGCGCGGTTCGTAACCCGCGTCGCGAATAAGCGATTCAATCTCTGCGGCATTTAGCCGAAACGTTGTCCCGGCGCTGCTCACGACATTTTCCTCCATCATCACCGATCCGAAATCATTCGCTCCATATTGGAGTGCAACCTGTCCAATCCCGGGGCCTTGCGTCACCCACGAGCTTTGCAGATAGTCGATGTTATCCAAAAAAATCCTGGCGAGCGCCTGCATCCGCAAATATTCCGCCACGCCAGTCGGATGCTTTATCTTCAGAACGGTGTGTTGCGGTTGAAACGTCCAGCAGATGAATGCGGTGAAGCCGCCGCTGCGATCCTGCTGGTCACGAATCCGCTGCAAATGCTCGAACCTCTCTTCAATCGTCTCCACATGACCGAACATCATCGTCGCGCTCGATTTTAATCCCAATTCGTGCGCGACTTGCATCACGTCCAGCCATTGATCGCTGTTGATTTTCAGCGGCGAGATTCTTTTGCGCACGCGATCAACCAGAATTTCACCGCCGCCGCCCGGAATTGAACCAAGGCCGGCATTTTTGAACTGAGAGATCACTTCGCGTAGCGGCATCCGGAAAGTTTCCCCGAAGTGCTGGAACTCCGGCGGACTGAATCCATGAATATTGATGTGCGGATATTTCTCGCGGATGTGATGCAAAAGATCGATGTACCAAGCGAACGGCAACTTCGGATGATGCCCGCCCTGCATCAAAATTTGAACCCCGCCAGCAGCGGAAAGTTCGTCCAGCTTCTGATCGATCTGCTCGAACGAGAGTACATAGTGATCTTCGTCTTTCTCCGTGCGATAGAACGCGCAGAATTTGCAGTAAACATTGCAAACGTTCGTGTAATTGATGTTTCGATCGACAATGTAAGTCACAATCTCGCGGCCGCGTCCGTCGTAACTTTTGGCTTTGGCCAGATCCCGCCTCGCATTTGCCAGCGCGCCCAATTCCTGCAGCGGGAATTGATAAAGTTGCAGCGCGTCATCCGGCGAAATCCGCTCGCCGGCCAGGACCTTGTCGCTCAGTGCGTCGCGATTAAGTGAAACCATCGGTTTGAACTTAGCTGGGCCGCACCGAGCTTACTAGCGATTTGGTAAAAGCTGATTTTTTCCCAAGAACGCCAGCAGCGCGGCGTTGAACTCGCGCGGTTTTTCCATCATCAGGAAATGGGAAACGTTTTCCCACACTCGGTAATCGACTTTCGGCACCAGCCTGCGGACGAACTGCTCGTACTCCGCGCTCCAGGCCGGTTGCTTCGCCAAAATCATCAGCACCGGGACGTCGATCTCGTCTTCTTTCCATAGATCAGGATCGACTGTTGCTTCGAACTCGCTCACAGCTACGTACTGCGGCGTTTTGAGCATGAGCGCTTTGATCTTGTCGGGCAGCGCCGCGTCTTTGATCGGGTTTGTCATTGAATCGATGAGACGCCCGGCCGCTTCCG
Source organism: Candidatus Udaeobacter sp. (assembly GCA_044867565.1). GTDB lineage: Bacteria > Verrucomicrobiota > Verrucomicrobiia > Chthoniobacterales > UBA10450 > Udaeobacter. The sequence goes on from JBIOVE010000008.1 coordinate 3,515, forward strand.
GATAATTATCGCCGCGCAACGGCGCGATGAACTTTTCCATGTTCGTCTTATCGAAAAACGCGCGCAGCGGGCCTTCAACAATGACGAGCGCTTTCACTTTCGCCGGAAATCTCCGGTAATATTGGCGGATCGCCGGCGTCCCATTGCTGTGTCCGACCAAAATCACCGACTTCGCGCTCGCATCCCTCAATACGGCATCGATGGCGCGTGCATACAAATCCATCGTGTATTCAATTGTCTGCGGTTTCTCGCTTTGTCCGTGACCCGGCAAATCGATCGTGATCACGCGCATTTTCTCGGCCAGCCCAGACGCCTGGTCGCTCCACACCGTTTCATCGCAGCTCCAGCCATGGACAAAGAACAGCGCAGTGTCGCCTTTGCCGTAATTCGTGTAATGCACGTTCGTCCCATCCACCTCCACGAAATGCGACTCACTCACGATCGGTTCCGCGATGAGCGCGGTTGCGGTCACCGTGATAAACAAAAATACCCCGAATTTTTTCACGCGCGGACATTAAATGATTGATCCGCGTTCCGCACGCACGAAATCCGGCCTAGAATGGGTCGATGCGAAAATCGGTTGCAATCGTTGGAGCCGGCGTGTCCGGGCTGACCTGCGGCGTTTTCTTCGCGGAGGCCGGATATCGCACCGCGATCTTTGCAGAGCAGACGGGGCAACGCACAACCTCGGCCGCTGCGGCAGCAATCTGGTATCCCTACGACGCCGAACCAGCCGACGCAGTGATCGCGTGGGCGCTCGAGACCTACAAAGTGCTTGTCGATCTTAGTCGCGAGCCCTGTACTGGCGTTTCAATGATTGAGCTGCGGGCCTTTTCACGTGGCGGTGAAATCCAAATTCC
>JBIOVE010000009.1:0-7607 GCA_044867565.1 Candidatus Udaeobacter sp.
CCGGACGTGATCGAGAGCGTGGCCATTGGGGGCAACCCCGCGCATGTGATCAAGAGTCATCACAACGTCGGCGGGCTGCCGGAGAAAATGCACTTCGAGCTGGTCGAGCCGGTGCGCCAATTATTTAAAGACGAAGTGCGCCAGGCCGGATTGCAGCTCGGACTGCCGAAGGACGTCGTGTATCGTCAGCCGTTTCCGGGACCGGGTCTCGCCGTTCGCATTCTCGGAGAAGTCACGCCCGAGCGATTGTCGATCCTGCGCGAAGCGGACACGATTGTGGTGAGCGAGATGGAATCTTTCGATTGGTATTACCGTGTCTGGCAATCGTTCGCCGTGCTGCTGCCGATCCGCTCGGTCGGCGTGATGGGCGATCAGCGCACCTACGAAAACACGATCGTGCTACGTATTGTCGAAAGTCAGGATGGCATGACTGCGGATTGGGTCCGGCTCCCGTACGAACTGCTGGCGCGTATTTCGACACGCATCAGCAACGAAGTTAAAGGCGTAAACCGCGTCTGTTACGACATCTCTAGCAAACCGCCGAGCACAATCGAGTGGGAATAATCTGATTTTCGATTTTTGATTTTCGATTTTGGATTGGCGACGCGCCTGTAACATCTGTCGAGGAAGCTGTTAGCTTCCCAGAGGACTTACCGCAAAGGAATACGAGCGCGATTAATCAATCTGCGCGACTGCGCGAATGAATTCGCTGAAATCCTTGCCGTTACGGGCGGCATGATTGAGAGCATCGAGTCGGGCGTCCATCGCGGCTTCCGGTAGTCCGACGCGACGCGACTGTGATCCGTTTGTGAAAACGATTTCGTCCCATTGGATCGAAGAAATCTCGTCGTTGAAACGCGCCACGGCGCGACCACGGAAAAAGGCACGCGTGGTCTCGGGCGGGTTGAAGATCGAGGTTTTGATATCCTCTTCGCTCACGACGCGGCGGGCGGCGCCCTGGCGCACAAGCTCGTAATACAAGCCGCGTTCCAGATCTACATTGTGATACTCGAGATCGATCGATTGCAGCCACGGGTCGTTCCAGGAAAGTTTTTCTTCCTCCTGCAACGCGTTCAGCAAAAACTTCTTGCCCGCCCAATCAACGCGGTCGCGCGTTGACATCACGTCGCGCTCGAAATCGTTGAGAACGTTTTCCCATTCGCGCAAAACCCATTGGCGGTCTTCGGATGCGCTGCCGATCTTGCTGGCCGCCCGCAAATAAATCCGTTGGACATCGATGGCAGAGATTTTCCGGCCATCTTTCAGCTCGATGATCCAATCGTAAGTTTGATCGCGGCTGATTGATTTATTCGCGTCGATCGGTTGCGCGATTTCAAGCTGTGGGGCTTCTCCGGACTCAATCAGATCGAGTACGAGCGACGTGGTGCCGATTTTCATGGCCGTCGCCCATTCGCTCATATTGGAGTCGCCCAGGATCACGTGAAACCGCCGATAGCGGCTCGCATCTACGTGCGGCTCGTCACGGGTGTTGATCAGAGGGCGGCGATTCATCGTATCAATGCTCACCAGCACACTGAAAAAATCCGCGCGCTGCGAGATTTGATAGACCCCAGGCTCACCCGATGCGCTCTCCGCTTCAATGCCCATCTTGCCGGCGCCCGCGAAGATTTGGCGAGTAACAATGAACGGCAGGATTCCGGCAACGATGCGATCCCACGCGATCTCGCGACCCATCAGGTAATTGTCATGACAGCCATAACTGTGTCCGACAAAGTCAGTATTGTTCTTGTAAAGCCGAACTTCATTGCCTGCCGGCAACTTCTGATTTCGGCGTCGCGCGCATTCCGCGAGAATGCGCTCGCCGGCCTTCTCTTGCGCGACAATTTGCCGAAGGGTCGTGCATTCCGGTGTGGAATATTCCGGATGCGCGTGGTCGTTATAAAAACGGGCGCCGTTTGAAAGCACGAGGTCGCTTTTTATTTCCTCGAAGCTGAGCGGGCGGTTTTTATCGATCTCGTAGTAAGCCGATTCGTCGGTGTCCTGAAGTAGTTCGCGTGCGCGAAATCCGCGCGCATCAAGGTGTGGATCTTCCAACTCGTAATCCCACTTCATCAGCGCGCCGTGGTCGGTATAGCGCCGCACGAGTTCGATCGATTCCGCAACAACATCGACAGTCTCCGCGCCACTGAGAGTGATGCCGTACTCCGTCTCAAGTCCAAATACGCGTTTCATCAGGTGTTGGTGTCCCTTATTTACACAGATAAAACATCTGTGCCTATTCGCCCTAGATCACTCCAGACGTGGCACGCGAGCGGGAATCGGAGATCGGTTTCACGGGTGAAATCTTGACGACGTTTTCCGGATCGTAATCGATCAGCTTGAGCCAGTCTTCGGTGATGTCGGTCGTCGGGAAGATGTCGTTCTCCACATACTCGGCATTGAACGCCAGTTGCAAATCGCTTTCTCGAATCCCTTCCTCCTGCTGAGTGGCAATCGCCCGTTTAATGGCCATCGCTTTCGCGCGCTCCACAATCGACGCAACAATTGCCCCGCTGATGAGATCGCCGCGGTACAGCGTTTCCTTGCGTCCACTGCGCAATGTTACCTCCAGAAACTTGTTTTCATCGCGGCGCGTAAATTGCCAGTCGACGAACCGCTCGATCAGGCGCTCGATTGACGCGCCCATCCCATCAGCTTCTTTCGCCAGCACACCATCGTATGGCAGATCGTCGGTGAGATAGATGCGGTAAATTTCGCGCGCACCCTGCTTGTCTGGGCGATCAACTTTGATTTTTCGATCGATCCGGCCGGGACGCAAAATGGCGGGGTCGATCAGGTCGGCGCGATTGGAAGCGAGGATAATGACAACATCGTTAAGCGAATCGATTCCGTCCATTTCCGAGCAAAACATCGGGACAAGCGTCGAAAGAATGTTCGAATAACGTGACGCACGCCGGGTGCCGAGAATCGATTCGGCCTCGTCGATAAACAGAAATGGCATAAAACCTTCCTCGCGTTTCTCTCGAGCCGTGGCGAAAATTTCACGCACCATTCTTTCCGATTCGCCTACCCACATGTTCAATATCTCCGGGCCTTTGACGTGCATGAAATATTCCTGCATTTCCACGCCCGTTTTCTCTCGAAGCTGCTTCGTCAAGTTATAGGCGGTGGCTTTTCCAATGAGCGTTTTTCCACAGCCGGGCGGACCATAGAGCAGAAAACCCTTCGGAGTAGCGTGCTGGAATTTTTTGAAAAGGTCGGCATGCAATAGCGGAAGCTCGATCGCGTCTTTGATCGCCTGGAGCGCCGCCTCCTGGCCGCCGACTTTTTGCCACGGAAGCTCCGGGACATCGTCGAGATAATGTTCGTGCGATTTGGTGCTCGAAAGCATCTCCAGCGCCATTCGGTAGTTCGAATCAACCCGAACTTCGTCGCCTGACTTCAAGGTGGAATCGGCAAGATCGGCAGATCGCTGTAATACCATCGATTGCAAGCCATGCTCTGAGCCAACGCGCAATCGGTCGTCCCCAAGGATTTCGGTGATTTTTGTCACCGGGCCCGCCGTTTCAAATCCCAGATCGCCAACGATGACGAATGCTTCGTTCACCAGGACGCGCGTTCCGTTTTTCAATTTCGCAAGCGAAATGCGCGGATCGACATTGCAGTAGTAATCGGCGCCTCCCACCACGATGTGCGCCGTATCGTTCGAGGTGGCGCCAAGAAACGTGCCGATCCGGTTGGCGGGCGAAGTCACCTTTTTAACGACTTCCTCGAGCTTCTCGATCATCCGGCGCGCTTCGATCATCGTCTCCTGCTGATCGAAAATTTGCGGCCGCAACTCCAGCAGTTCGCGGCGAATTGGGTCGCCCGGAGGCAACGAAGCAATCACACGATCAAATGAATCGAGGAAACTGGCCGGACCTGAGTCCCCGTCCCCGCCCTGAAATCCCTCGCTGCGCTCGTCGCTCATTTATGGTTTGGGTCAATCCGCCGAACCGAGTGTCATTATAACTTTATCAGGCGCATTCCGCAATCTTCACTCGCGAAAGCTTTCGGAGTTCGACGCCGCGTGCATACAAAATGTTCAACCATTGCGTCGCCAAACCCGGCAAAGCCGGGCAGCTCCTTCCAAACACACGATGCAATTTATACAGGAACGCAAAGAGAAGGAGCTGGGCGACCCAGCTGATTGATTCAATCAGCTGCCTCTTGGCGCGAAGCGGGTCGATCTTGTGTCGCGAGAAACTTTTGAAAATCGGTTCCGTCGACGAGTTGCGGCTGGAGACAGCCGCCTTTACACTCTGATTTTTCCAGGAGCCTTAGCTCAATTGGTTAGAGCGCCGCCCTGTCACGGCGGAGGTTGCGGGTTCGAGCCCCGTAGGCTCCGGAGGTATCGGTGCGCCTATCAAAACGGGCATTTGTGGAAAAAGGGCACGTCCAATTTCGTGGGGACGCACGTTTCGAATGTTAAATGAGAAATGTCGTCACAATGTTGAGCGGGCAGCATGTTACCGATCGAACATTGGCGGCGGTGCAAGAAATGGAACGCTATTGCGCAGCGCATCCCGGAAGTCCGGCGGCGGTGCGTCGTCCCCGGCTGTCGATTCGCGGCCGCACGTTTGTCGCGTTACTGGGTCCGGCCATCGAAGAGGGAATCGTTGGTTTCGGCGACAGCGTCCAGGCAGCGCTACGCGCCTTCGACGCGCAATACTCGCGCTCCTTCACCTCGCCTGTTGATCGGGATTAGCATCGCGCAGGGTCTGCGAACAAAGTAGCAACGACGCCAGCTTTTGGTGACCGTGTCCCGGATGTGTTACGCCCTGCCAATCTTCGGCGTGAACTGCGCGAGATCGTAAATACCGAATCGCTTCTCGATTCCAGCTACCTTGTCCACAATCTTATCAAAGCCGTCCTCTCCGAAGAGCTCGTCTTCTTTTTTCTCGAAATCTTCGCCCAGCGAATCGAACTCATGTGGCGAAACGATCTTGCGAAATGCGGGAAAGAGGACGGTGTCCTCGCGGGCTTCGTGCGGGTTATACATACGGATGAATTGCTGCATGGAATTGATGAGCTGTGTTCGCTCGGATTCGTTCCTGAGCGATTGCAGATTTGCGAATCGCATTGTCACATCTGTGACGCGCCGCCCAGCCTGGTGCTGCTCGCGCAGCACTTTGACAAGGTCCACGAGCCGATTTGCTTTTTCGAAGCGCGGGAAAAGAAAATCCTCCTCAAGCTTCTCGTGATAATCCTCGACAAAATTGCGAATGATGCCCGCGGCATCGGCTAAAGCTTCGGGTGGAAAATCCTGCTTGGCATCCAACCGCCGCAACGCTTCGCCGTAAATCAGAAGCACGCGCTTCAATACGCCATGCTCGCGCATTAAATCTTCCGGCGGGCCAACCTCGGCTTCTTTTTCGTCGCTTTTCTTCTCGCTCTCCGCGCCATAGAGTAATCCCGCGCCCGCTAACGCGGCGCCGCTGAAAATAAAGCCGCTCTTGAGAAAAACTCTGCGATTAAAAGGCCGTTCGGTTCGCTGTCGATCTCGCATGTTTCGGTCAGACTTATGCCAAATGGATTATCGCATTCCAGTAACGGGATGAGTGCATGGCGATCAACAAATCGTGATCGTGCTCCTGCTCGTACTCACGGTCTGAATATCTGGTGGGGCGCGACCGCCGGGCGCGCCAATAAATCTCGCATGGATTACAAAATCGATCACGAGCAAAGAGCACGAGCAAGATCAAGGGGAAAATTTAGCGCCGCATGATGTGGATGGCGAGAATGCGGCTTTGATGACGCGCAAGCAGGTAATCGATAAAGTCGCCAATAATCGAGTTGGGCTTGTTGCCAAATTTAGTGACCACCCGGCAGATGAGTACCCCGGTGCGTCCATGCCATTCCAGATTAATTACCCCATGCGCTTCGCGTGCGCTATGAATTTTCGCCCAGCCGTGCGGGCGGCCGGGTCTCTGGTGCTCAGTTGGAACTAGTTTAAATTTCCGCTCAAGCTGCGGATCGCTCATGATCTTATTGCGTAAAGATCCGCGCCCGCTCGTGATGACTTGAATCACCGTTTGCATTCCGCGCCTAGCTTCAGCAGGAATTCAGTTCTTTTGCAATGCTTGTTTGAAATGCATCCGTTGTAGCCACGTCGCTCTGCGACGGGTGCGTGCGGCTACAGCAGCGAGCGAAACATGACATAAGCATCGACATATCCCGATTTGGGATGACGAAACGCGCCTGGCAAAGTGCCGACGATATTGAAACCAAGTTGCTGCCAAAGACGGATCGCGAATGCGTTCGTTGAAACGACAAAATTGAATTGTATCGCGCGAAAGCCGAGTCGGCGCGCCTCGTTCAGACAATGCTCGCCCATCTTTCGTCCTATTCCCAAGCGGCGCGCGTCTGGCGCAACCATGAAGGCGGCATTTGCGACGTGTGAACCCAGTCCCGGCTGATTCGCCTTCAAAATGTAGGTGCCAACAATGCGGCCGTCGTTTTCTGCGACATAAGTACGCGTATCGGCTCGAAACCAATAGGCCAGTGCGTCATCGCGTGACATCTTCGGATCAAACCCATAAGTATCGCCAGCGGCGACGACTCCATGAAAAATATTCCAGATCGCTTCGTGGTCCGCTTCTGTTCCTGCGCGTATTTCCAGCACAACGTTGATTAGCGACTGGCCGTTTGTCGCCGCTTTTGTAAACGCACGCGGAAGGCGGTCACGGTCTTCATCTGGCCTCAAATGTGATCGGAACGGTGACGGCACCTTCCCTGCCAGGGGCGGCCTTCCAGCGCTGAAGAGTGCTGGTCGCAGCTTGATCGAAAAGCTCGTTTCCCGTCGATTGAATGATTTGAACCGTCTTTACGTTTCCATGCGTATCGAAACTCAGAAGGAAACGGCCAGAGCGCGGCACACCAGACTGCGCTCCAGACGGAAAAGCCGGCGCGGGCGCATAGACTAATTGTGGTTTGGACATTGGGCGCGCTGTAGCAGGGTTTTCGGCTGGTTCAGGCCACCGAGCCACGGCATCGGATGCAACTTGAGAGAGGAGCCGATCCAAAGTGCTCGAAGGCCGAACGGCTGCTCTTTCACCATCTGATATGACGATACCAATAACCTCCCCCTGGGCGTCGATAACCGGCGAACCGATTGAACCGGGCAAGATTGTTCCCGCTATTTCCAGGCGGTCGGGTTGCAGTGTTGTAATTGTTGCTTCGCTGGGCACGCCCTCGGTTCCGGCCAGCCCGCTTCCGACTACTCCAACGCGCGTGCCGATGGGCAGATCGGCATTCTTGTTTAGCGCCAGAAATGGGACCCGCTTCACGTCGGCTTGAAGGATTGCAAGATCGAGCGCTGTCGAAGTCGCAAGGAGACCGCTCACGCTATAAACTGCGCCATCGGTCATTTTTGCGATGGCCCTGACGCCGCCATCGATTGCATGCGCGGTGGTAACGAATCTTCCGTCCCCCGAAATGAAAAAGCCGGTTTGTGTCCGCAGCGGCTTGCCCGATGAATCAAAAACGGTGAGCGAAACTACCGCCGGACGGACACTGTTTTCCAGCCCGGACAAATCGAGAATTGGACTCTGCTCCGCTTTTGCCTCTGGCGCTTCGGTGGGTGACGGCGATCGACTTAGCTGTTG
>JBIOVE010000010.1:0-3931 GCA_044867565.1 Candidatus Udaeobacter sp.
GCGCGGAGTCTAGCAGAAGTTCAACGGAAGAAAAGCTTTATGTTTGAGAACAAAAAAACCTCAACTCTGGGGAGCGTCCCGCTCACTGCGGGAGCCTGTAGCTACCGACGCGATTTCTGTCCAGCTGATCATTTAAGACTCGCGTTTCGTGGTTTGGATGTGATCTTCTGTTCGCCGGAAGACCTGGAGTAAGGCACACAAGAAATGAGCATTATCGGAACGGTAGAAAGTGTCTGGCGGTATCCGGTCAAAAGTATGCGCGGCGAAGAATTGGATGAGATGTTTGCTGGATTCCCTGGAGTTTATGGGGATCGCCTCTTCGCTTTCAAGAGTTCGGCCAGCCCGAAAGGGTTTCCCTATCTCACGGCACGCGAGCAGCGCGAGATGTTGCAGTATCGTCCTCGGTTCCGTCAGCCGGACATGGCCGCCCACCCTGTCAATTGGGCTGAGGCCGAGAACATGCCGCCCGGTGTGAATCCGGTCTCGGCCGATCCGACGGAGCTGATGGTTGATGTCGAGACCCCGGGTGGCGAGACTCTCGCGATAGACGATCCAGCATTGATAGACAGGCTTCGCCATGGGATCGACGAAAAGCATCACCTCACCTTGCTGCGTTCGGAACGCGCGATGACCGATTGCCGGCCAGTGTCGATCTTCAGTTTGCAATCGGCGCGCCAACTTGCCGAGGAGACAGGCGCCGCGGTGGATAAGCGACGGTTCCGAGCGAACGTCTATGTGGATTTGGCCTCCGCGAACGGCTTTGCCGAGAACGATTTCGTCGGCCGATCGCTGCGGATCGGGCCAAAAGTGATTGTCTCCATCCTGGAACGCGACCCGCGCTGCATGATGATCACTCTGAATCCCGACACTGGAGCAATAACACCGGCGTTACTAAAAAAAGTCGCACAAGCTCATGATGGCATGGCTGGCATCTACGGTGCAGTGCTCGTGGAAGGCCTGATCCACAAGGGCGACACCGTGGAGTTGCTCAACTAGCGCATCCCTTTCAGTGACTGGATGCGGTTGGTTACCGATCGCTTCCAGCGACGTTGATCGGAGCTGTGAAGTAACGCAATCGCTCCCGCTTGCGATTTACCGATTCGCAAGCTCGCCATGGGACGAGTCCGCCCGATTCGCGGACCAGAGCTCGCGCTACTCTTTCTTTTGAGCCAGCGGCAGAAATTCCTCGCGCGAAACTTTGCCGTCTTTGACGGTATAAATTCCCACCTCGGACATCTGCGTTCGCTTGTTGGAGGTTTTTTCGGTCGCGTCGATATCGAACTGCACGACGAACTTGTCGCGAGCCACAAACGGGCCGCCGATTTTCGCGCTGTGCACTTCCATGTTCTTCTCCCACCAATCGGTCTTGCCGCGCACCTGATCTATGCCGCGCATTTCCGCCGGCATGTTCTCCATCTCGTGCGCCTCCACGCTGACGATGTCTTTCGCGTACAAACTTTCCATCGCCTCTCTGAACCCGCCTTTGCGGCAGAGCTCGACCAACTTGTTTGCAACTTCTTCTGTATTCATATCTCTTCCTCTATTTTTGGTTCACGATTATTCAACAAATATTTTCGCCAGATTATCGATGCCACTCGACCCGTTCATGATGTCGTCGTCGGAAGCTATTTAGCGTGTCAGGCGCGGAGCAGCTCGGTCTCACCGCAACCGTGAGTTGACAATCGGAGGTGGATCGGCCGCTCCGGCCGGACGATGCCAATGAAGTCTCGGCTTCGCCCACATTTTTTTAGCATCGAGCAGGGACTGCTCGATCCACCTTCTCCCATAACTGACCCTCCTTAGCCTAACCACCGGCGATGGCTCCTATAATTATGAAGGGCTCGGATCCCTTCGCGACCGCGTCGGGCAGCGGCGCATCGGGCGGTGCATGAGATATATCGTCTCCGCAGGCGAAGAACCGCACAAGCGGCCGGCGCAGTTGAGTGACATGGTCGCGCATCGTCCCGCGGAGCATCGGATAGCGAGCTTCGATCGTGTCGAGGACCGATCGCTGCGTAGCAGGACCTTCGACATCAAGCTGCACTTCGCCGTCAACGCGCGCCAGCGTGCGCAGATGAGGCGGGAGCACAACACGGATCATGGCAGTGTTTGCACTTCTACGGAAAGCACCGCCGGCAGATCGCGGACGATGGGCTTCCAGCTATCGCCCGTATCGGCCGACGCGTAAACCTGTCCGCCAGTCGTTCCGAAGTAAATGCCGCACGGCTCGAGCGAATCAACCGACATCGCATCGCGCAATACATTCACGTAGCAATTCCGTTGCGGCAGACCTTTGGTGAGTGCTTCCCATTCGTTTCCACCGGTCCGGCTGCGATACACACGCAATCTGCCTTTGGGCGGGTAATGCTCCGAGTCACTCTTGATCGGTACGACATAGATTGTTTCCGGTTCGTGCGCATGAACATCGATCGGGAAGCCGAAATCGCTGGGCAAATTCCCGCTTACCTCCCGCCACGAATCGCCGGCGTCATCGCTGCGCATCACATCCCAGTGTTTCTGCATGAATAATACATTTGAACGCGACGGATGCATGGCGATGCGATGCACGCAGTGACCGACTTCCGCATTCGGATCGGGAATGTATTGCGAGTGCAGCCCGCGATTGATTGGTTTCCACGTCGTGCCACCATCGTCGGTTCGGAACGCGCCTGCAGCCGAGATTGCGATGGACATTCGTTTGGGATTACCCGGATCGAGAAGGATCGTGTGCAAACACATCCCGCCCGCGCCCGGCTGCCATTTTGGTCCCGTGTCGTGTTTGCGCAGTCCTGACAACTCATGCCACGACTTGCCCCCGTCAGTTGTGCGGAACAACGCGGCATCTTCCACTCCGGCATAAACGGTATCCGGGTCGGTGAGCGACGGTTCGAGATGCCATACGCGTTTGAACTCCCACGGATGCTGCGTGCCGTCGTACCACTGGTGCGTGCCCGGCACACCGTCGTACACAAACATGTTGCTTTCGCCCTTGGGCATACCGTCCGGACCCATCAAATCCTCGGGCTTCGTTCCTGGAGGTTGCCACGTTTTGCCGCCATCATCTGAGCGTTGGATGATCTGCCCGAACCACGCGCTCGTCTGCGATGCGTAAATGCGATTCGGATCAACCGGCGAACCTTTCACGTGATAAATTTCCCACCCCGCAAAATGCGGACCGCTGACCTTCCATCGTTTACGGGTGCCGTCCGATGTCAGGACAAACGCGCCCTTCCTTGTGCCGACCAATACTCGTACTCTGCTCATTCGTTCTCCTTTTCATCAACATCTCAATTTCTCAACACAAAATTTTCTGCCTGATTCACGATTATCGGGTTTCCTCAAATACAGATAAAATATTGCCCGCTGGATCTTTGAACCACGCTACGACAGGACCGCCATTGCGGTGGATCCCCTTCTCATCCGTCTGGATGTCAGGGTCGCTATAGATTTCAAAGCGGACACCGCGCTTGGTAAGCTGGTCCACCGCTGTATCGACACTCTCCACAGGAAAATTGAGAATGGTGAAAGTCGCCGGCGAATGATTTGGCTTGGGATATATGAGGACGTTAGCGCCGCCCGCAAGATGCAGCGTTAAATCGTCATCAGATTCAGTGACCTCCAGCCCGAGCGTCCGGCCATAGAACTCTTTCGCCTTCAGGATGTCATCCACTGAAAAACCGCTGAATGCTTTGCTTTCTTTTAACATGGTTTTGCTCCTTCATTTAGTTGTGTGTCTACAGAAACGGGCTGATTTTTTTGCATAATTGTATTCTTCGCCTGTCGCTTTCACTGATATGACGAACGAACCGATGCTTTCAGGACAACGTTCGAAACATTTCTGAGAACTCGACCAGAACTACTAGCCCCAAGGCGGCCGCTCAATCGAAACGATGCTTTGACTATCGTTGTTTCGCCGCCTGCTCCAATTTCT
>JBIOVE010000011.1:0-3939 GCA_044867565.1 Candidatus Udaeobacter sp.
AGCGAGCCGTCAGCTTCAACGCTTGGGTAGGCGGCGGTCATATTTTTGGAGGCGGGGAGACGCCGAGCTGCATCATCAATCCGAGGGTATCCATCATAATACGCGTGTCCTTAATCTTTCCGCCTTCCAGCCGGTCAATAACCACGCCCCAAACTTCACGGGGCGTCCTGTCGCGGGCACACCGAGAAACTCACCGCGGTGCGTGCCCGTCCACTCGAAGCGTGTTGCCACCTTGTCGCCCTCGGCAATCTGCTCGTCGACCGTCCAGTGCATGTCTGGAAACGCGGCTCGCATGCCACGCAGGACATCTTTCAAACCGCCTAGGCCCGGTCCTTGGCCAGGAAGCGGAACTTGCTCCACCATATCCTCCCAAAAGAACTGACCGGCGGAATCAATCTGATCTTGATTGAGGACCAAATCCACGAAGCGTCTAACAATAATGCTGCCGTCGTTCATAATAGTGATGTAGCCGCCTAACGCGGCTTATACTGGATTATTCGACCTAGACGGGATTGTAATGGCTTACTTTTTTATCGCCACCCACTCGTTGCGCGCGCGCGAATCGGCGACTGCCTGAACGACGCGCATGTAGCGCACACCTTCTTCGAAATTCGGGCGCGGCCGAATGCGGCCCTTCGATTTCACCGCGGCGAGAAAATCTTCTTCCACGCGCCATTCGCCTTCCAATTCCGGAGGAAGATCGACCACGTGCAGCGCGCGATCACCGAGCTTGCCGACCTGCACAACATCCGAACCAAAATCGTAAGTAAGCGTGCCGACGCTGCCGTAAATTTCCAACCGGTCCCCGGGCGCCATCGCATCGACTCCGCTGAACTCGAGCACGCCTTCAGCGCCATTTTCAAACGCGCAAAGGACAGTCAACAAATCGGGAATGATTACTTCATAGCCCTGGCGTACTGGGTGCACCATTTTCCCGCGCGCAAATACGCCGGTGATATCGCAGAGCCAGCGCTGCAAGACTTCGACGTAAATCCCCAGCGTAAGCACGTTCAGTCCGCTGATCTCGATCCTTTGTCGCCAGTGCGGCGCCGCATCGGGATCCAAATAATTGCCCGTGAAACTTTGCAGACGCACGTGATGCGGACGGCCGATATAATTTTCGGCGAGGATCTTTTTCACAAGCAAATCGGCGCGTAATCCCATCGGCGGCGGGCAAAGCATTGTGACGAGTTCGGGATAACGCTTCGATGCCGCGAGCATTTCCTCGGCTTCGGCCAGGTCCATCGACATCCGTGCCTGGCAGAAAACGTGTTTACCCGCCTCAAGCGCCGAGATCGTCACGGCCGAATGCATGTACGGCGGCGTGCCGATCCAAATGATGTCCAGATCAGGCAGGGCGAGGAGATCGGCCCAGTTCCGCATCGGCGTGGCGTGCGGGACGTTTTCGCGGCAGAATTTTTCGGAGCTTTCGTAGGTCAAATTAGAAACCGCAACGATGTCGATTTCAGGATGTCGTTTGAGCGCCGGCAAATGGCGGGCGCGAACGATGCTGCCCGCTCCGATCATCCCGATCCGCAGTTTATGATTGTTTTTTTGCGTCATACCTCGAATCCGTGATCGATCTTGCGAAGCGTTGGCCTCTTACGCGAGATAAATTTGACCGGCGCGCGCACTGCGCGTTCAATTCCCGGAGGATTCACGAGTGAACTCCGAAATTATCCGCGAGCAAGGATTCACTTGACCGGTACGCCTGTGCGCGGCAGCTTACGCCCCTCTTTCTGAGGTCACTTCATGTCAAAAATTTGCGAAATTACAGGATCGAGAGCGTCACGCGGCAGTGTCATTCACCGGCGCGGTATGGCCAAGAAAAAGGGCGGAGTTGGGCGGCACGTGACCAAAAATGTGCCGCGCGTTTTCGGGCCAAATTTGCACCACCAACGCATTTGGGTGCCAGAATTGAAGAAGTTCGTGCGTATTCGCGTTACTGCGCGTGGCCTTAAAACGATCAATAAGAACGGCGCTTACGCGGCATTGAAAAAGGCCGGCGTGATCGCGAAGTAGATTGGCAAGGCATTTGCGGCAATCTTGCCGCCGAAGTCGACTGACGATGCAACTCACCCTGCTCAAATCGAAAATTCATCGTGCCACCGTCACCGGGGCCAGCCTGGATTACGAAGGCAGCCTGACGATTTCCGCTGATCTCGCCGAGCTCGTTGGCTTGGTTCCCTACGAAAAAATTCTCGTTGGCAACTTGAGCAACGGCGAGCGGTTCGAGACCTACGCAATTTATGGCGAGGCGCGGCAGGGAATCATCGAACTCAACGGCGCGACCGCGCATCTTGGAAAAATTGGCGACCGCCTGACGATCATGAGTTTCGCCCGTTGCACGCCTGAAGAAGCGGCAGTCCATGAGCCGCGCATCGCAGTTTTGAACGAGAAAAATGAAATCGTTCGCTACGAAGGCGGCGATTCCGAGCCGACGCTTAAGGTGGTCGGCGAGTGATCTGACGCATCAACAGCCTCCGGCTCTCGGCTCTCAATTGTGGAGTCAGATGCTTGCGCTTCGCTTAGTTTCTTCCGCGGCAGATCGAGCGAGCCATCGTTGAACTCGATAACGTAGCCTTCGTTTATCAGCCAGCGCAGATCGGAAGCGAGTGCCAGCTTGCGCTGCTCCGCCTCTTCGATCGCAACATCAGCGATCAATTTTTCAGAAAGCTCTTTGCGATTGACCCCCGGCGTCGCTGCCAGAGTCTCGAAAATTGCGTTCACAGATGCAGATACGCCGGCTTGTTCGTGGACAAAGGCGCGGACTCGGATTGACGACACGAACAACATACCGCGGCGGTGACGAAAAACATTGAGTCCCGCTTGTCGAAATCGACCGGCTAATTCCTGCATCATGTTCGAAGGTGAGCGGGTCTCGTGCGTCCAGGCGTCTTCAATCGCACGGTTCAGCGTCCGATCGGGCAAGCGTCGGCTCAATACACCGCCGATGGTCACTTCCTCCAGGCTACAAACCAGGCCTGGCAGATAATTCGAGCGAAAATGCCGTTCTGTTTCCATCGCGGAAGGGAACGTTGATGGAGTCTCTTCGCGCAACGTTAGATACGTCGTCACTGTTCGCGCTTGTTCCTTCCACTTCTCGATCAATGCCGGGTCGCTCACGATCTCGACTTGCCGCTGATAATCGGCGAAGCTCATCCGGCGGCTGAAGCGCTGTTCGTAAAGGGAGCGGAGCTGCGGTTGATAATTGTGGTGATTAGTCGGCCCAAGAAGTGTCCCGCTCAATCGACATCGCGCCACGTTTGAGAAATTACCTTTGATCGGGTCCGATTGCGTGACGTCGATTTTGTAGAAATCCTCGTGAGCCAGTCGAAATGCGTTCCGCTCAAGGAATTCTCGATCCAGAGATATCGCGCCATTGTCGCCCAAGCGATAAAGAGGCGATTCCGATTTTGCCGTCACGCGTGCCTCGTAGCGCTCCGGTTTTTCCAGGAACAGGCGCGCCAGCGCAAAAATGGAATATGCGACGGAGCCCGACTTAATCTGGGCCACCACGCTTTCGAAGGCCGGCGAGTACGGCAGGAAGCGGATCGTCATTTCCAGCGGCGTTCGCGTGACTAGAGGATGCCGCTCTTGCAAATGCCGATTTCCGCTACGGTCCCCTCGTCGGCTCGCCCGGCGATCGCGCCCCGCCTTTTTCGGCCCGCGCGCATCTGCTTTGTTGAATGTTGGGCGTTGAGCGTTGGAAGTTGAGCGTTTGCCTTTGTTGTGCCGGCGTTCACGCGGCACAGGACCTTCTTCTCCCGGGCAGTGTTCGTAGTTCCTCGCCACGGCAGGTTCTTTCATCCACGCAGGCAACAGCTTTAGATCGAGCAAATCGCTCGGTGCGACGGCAGAAGAGGACATCGTTTGCATGTACTCGATCGACAAAGGAAGTAAACCCGAAGGTGCTGCAGTTGTAGCGGCTGAATGACA
>JBIOVE010000012.1:0-5980 GCA_044867565.1 Candidatus Udaeobacter sp.
CATCGTGCCGGATCACTCCGCGGGTTCAGAGTATTTTCTGCTCGCCATCGCATTCGGCGCCGGATTGACCGTCATGATCGCCACGCTCACCGGCTTCCCGATTTCGACAACGCATGCTTTGACCGGGGCGATTGTTGGGTGCGGTTTGGTTGCGGTGGGATCGAACGTCAATTTCGCTGCCCTTGGCAAAGGATTTGTTCTGCCGCTGTTACTCAGTCCTTTGCTCGCAATCGGAGTTGCCGGCGCTCTCTACATTCCGCTTCACGCCCTTCGGGTTGCCACCGGCACAACTAAAGAGTGGTGCATCTGTATCGGCGCGGAGGAACGCGTGGTCGCAGTGCCGCAACCTTCTTCCGCCTTCGCGATGCGTGGCGAAACATCGACAATCACGCTAACAGTCGACGAACAAGAAAATTGCCGCGAGCGTTACGCTGGATCTTTTTTCGGGATCGGATCACAACAAATCATGGATGCCGCGCATTTTCTCAGCGCTGGAACAGTTAGCTTTGCACGCGGTTTGAACGACACGCCGAAAATTGTTGCGCTCTTGCTCTTGTGGAAAGCGCTCGATATCCGATGGGGCCTCGCCGCGGTCGCGATCACCATTGCGATCGGCGGATTGCTCAACGCAAGAAAAGTCGCCGAGACGATGAGCAGAAAAATCACGACCATGAATCACGGCCAGGGTCTCACCGCGAACTTCACGACCGCAATCCTCGTGGTGCTGGCGAGTTTATTCGGCATGCCAGTGTCCACAACACACGTTTCTGTCGGTTCTCTCTTCGGGATCGGTCTGACCACCGGTAAAGCAAACCCGCGCATGATGAGCGCGATCGTTTTTTCATGGTTAATTACGCTGCCGTGCGCGGCCATTATCGGCGGCACTATCTACTGGATCGCCGCTTCTCTACTATATTCATGAACCGGTTTTTTGATCGACTCGCGGCGGAAGGTTTGGAACTGCGCCGTGTGCATCCCGAAATCTTGCAGATCAATGTGGGCAAGCTTTGCAATCTGACGTGCGTGCACTGCCACGTAAACGCGGGTCCCAAGCGCAAGGAAATTATGACACGCCGGACTGTCGATCGCATTATCGATTGGCTCGCCAAGACCGACATTCCGACCCTCGATCTGACCGGCGGCGCGCCGGAAATGATTCCAGATTTTCGCTACTTTGTTGAAAGGGTGAAATCGCTACAACCCTCGCGCCATGTTATCGATCGTTGCAATTTGACAATTTTGCTGGAGCCCGGTTACGCAGACCTCGCGGAGTTTCTCGCGATGAACCAGATCGAGATTATTGCATCGATGCCGTGTTATTCGGCGAAAAACGTGAATGCCCAGCGTGGCGAGGGCGTTTTCGAAGGGAGCATCAAGGCATTGCAACTTTTGAATTCGCTGGGCTACGGATACGACCCGGAATTACCGTTGCATCTCGTTTACAATCCCATCGGAGCATCCTTACCGAGACCGCAGGCTGAGCTTGAAACCGATTATAAACGCGAGCTCGCCAACCATTTCGGTATCGTTTTCAACAAACTCTACACAATCACGAACCTGCCGATCGGGCGATTCGCCGCTTATCTGCGGCACAACGACAAGCTCGATGAATACATGGAGCTACTCATTAACGCTTTCAATCCGGCAACAGTTGATGGTCTCATGTGCCGCAACACGATCAGCGTCGGGTGGCGCGGCGAAGTTTACGACTGCGATTTTAATCAGCAGCTCGGCATGCAGTGGAAGAATGGCGCGCCGATTTTTCTCTGGGATGTCGATCCGGAAAAGGTCGACAATCGCAAAATCATGACGGGCGACCATTGTTTCGGCTGTACCGCCGGCTCCGGCTCGAGCTGCGGCGGAGCTTTGGTGTGATCAGCTTGATCATCACTTGCTGAAAAAATCAGGAGCGCGCGAGTTCCGCAAACGTTGGGCAAGCGTCAATTGTGGCTGAAACGCAATCGCCGCCCATTTTGTTGCGCTCGATTAGCGCCACGCGTTACGAGACCTGCCGTTCCCGGCACCGATGACGACGACGTTATAGACGCCTTCGCCTTTCGCGGGAGCTGGCATCGGAGCAGGAGGGATCAGTGGACAAAATCGAAGATGCTGAGCTTGTAATTGCGCCCGTGCGGGCCCTGATCGTTCAAGCCCCAGTTGTAGGGTTTGTAGCTGATCTTGCAATCCGGCTTTTCCAACATTGGACGCGCCGGGGCGGGCGCATATTTCGTCATGACCGCTTTGGCGCCGCCGGCTTTCTCGAAATCGCCTTTGAACCACTTAAAGATGTTCGAGACGTTGGCTTCGTTCTTGTCGATCAAAAACGCGTTCAGATCGGGACGGCCCAGCCAGGTGCGAAACGCTCGCCCGGCCTGGTCGTCGAGCGCACCGGCGCTGTAAGCCGATTGCTGCAACGGCGGACAACTTCGCGCCGCGCAAACGAGCACAGCATGGGTGCGATAGCCAAACTCCGGCCGGAGCGCTCCGTTCTCGATGTCGTTGAGCGATACCATCTCGCCGCCGAGTTTGTGCCGTTTCTCCTTAAACGAACTCTTCAGCGCCCAAATACTCTCGGTCGGATAGTTCTTCAAGATCCACTGGAGAACGAATGCGTTGTAAGCGTTCGCCAGCGAGGCGTAAC
The DNA here is from genome assembly GCA_044867565.1 of Candidatus Udaeobacter sp. Lineage (GTDB taxonomy): Bacteria > Verrucomicrobiota > Verrucomicrobiia > Chthoniobacterales > UBA10450 > Udaeobacter. The sequence goes on from JBIOVE010000012.1 coordinate 2,642, forward strand.
GTTCATTCCCGCGGACGGCGCTTCCGCTTGGGGCAAACCGCGCGAGATAATCGTCGAGCGCTTTGATGTCCTCGGGGGTGCCCTTCCACTTTTCGTAGGCGACCAGTCCCTGGCTGTTCACATATTTCCTGAGCAAACGGTCGTAGGCGTCGTTTTTGATTCCGGCAGGAACCTCGACGGGGTTGCAAAACGATCGCAAACCGAAAAGGAGCACCGCGCAAAGATAAATTTTCGTTTTCATTGCGAGCCCGATCATCTCGCCCGCAAAATTGGAACGCAAGGAGACAATCGCATGTCGATCATAATCACGAAGTCGCGAAAGAAACCGGAATCTACCTGGAAATAAATCTTCTTGTCTGCCAGCGGCGGGTTGTAATAAACCTATGCCTATGATGACAAAAACTGTCCTAATGCTCATGGGGTTCGCGGTTATTCTGGCCGCTGCCATCGCCTGTTTCACTCCCGGCCCACAAACGGACGAAAGCTCTCGGACACGTCCAACTCCCGCAGCTTCGCCTTCCCGCTGACATGACATTGGCCGAGGAGGCAGCCGAAGTACGCGCTGTGCTCGCTGCTGCCTGGCAGCGCGTGCCGGAATGGTTCCGTGGCCCGACTCAATTCATGGGACGTCAGTATGCGGGCTGTGGCGCAACGATCGGGGTAATGCCGAAGTGCGATTTCTCCTGCACGGGCTGCTATCTAAATGCCAATGCCAACCGTGCCCGGCCAGCGCAGCTTTCAGAGATCAAGGAGCAACTTCAGCAAATCCGCGCGTGGCTGGGTCCGTGTGGCAACGTCCAGCTTACCGATGGCGAGGTTTCACTCCGCGAGGAATCGGAACTCATCGAGATCATCGCTTACGCGCGCAGCCTTGGTCTGGTGCCCATGCTCATGTCGCACGGCGAAACCTTTCGCCGGCGTCCCGGTCTTCTCGAACGATTGATGGAGCGGGGCGGGCTGACCGAAGTGTGCATCCATGTTGATACCACTCAACGCGGGCGCCGCGACGCTTATCGGGCGGCGCAGACCGAGGCCCAACTGAATGCCCTCCGGGCCGAGTTCGCACAGTTGATCCGGACGGCTCGGGCTCGAACCGGGCTCAGGCTCGAGGCTGCTTCCACGGTGACGGTTACTCAACACAATCTCGAAGGCGTTCCCGCCATAGTCCGGTGGTTTCTGGCCAACGCCGACGCATTTAAAATGGTGAGCTTTCAGCCGCTGGCCGAGGTAGGACGCACGGATCGTTCGCTCAAAGGCGTCGCTCCCGATGAGTTGTGGCTGCGGATCGCTGAGGGCGCCGGTGATCCCATGATTCGGCGCGGTGAAGGCTGGTTAGGCCATCCTGCCTGCTCCCGATTTGTCCAGGGGCTAGCGATCCCGCGACGTGACACAGTGGCTTTTGTCCCCCTTTATCGCCACGACGACGCGGACGAGATGCAGACATTGAATGAATTATTGGACCGCCTCGGCGGCGTCTCTTTCCGCCTGGACAACCGCGCCCGCGCCTATCGCCGGGCGAGTCGCATCGCACTCCGTCACGGTGGATTTATCATTCGCCGGTTGCTGCCCAATTTCATTAGACTTCTGCGGCGCGCGCGTTCTTTCAAGGCGCACTATTTCTGCATCGTGAGCCACCATTTCATGAGTGCCGCTGAAATGGAATCTGCGCAGGGTCAGGAACGGCTTGGTGCCTGTGCCTTTCGCGTGCCCATCAACGGCCGGCTCGAGCCCATGTGCGCTGTGAATGCTTTGGGCCTGCGTGAGACCTATTATCGTCAAATCCCTCAAACGTTTTCAACTGCCGCATGACATTTTTTGGATCCTTTGCCGCTGCAGGTGGAGTCACAGTCATCTTGTGGCTGAGGCTCAGGCATCGTCAAATCGGTGTTAGCGAGAATGAGTTCTGGGCCGGAATGTGGCTAACGTTCCTCGGCGGAATTGTTGGAGCAAAAGCTCTCTTCGTTATTCTCGGGTGGCATCACTACGCCATCGGCGAACTGCATTTCTGGTCTAACTTCGGAACTGGCTTTATCTTTTTCGGCGGCCTGCTGGGCGCACTTGCCACCGGCGCTGTATTCGCCTGGTGGCGCGGACTGAACTTTTGGCGAGGAGCGGATTATTTTGCAGTTGCATTGCCGATGGGACACGCGATTGGCCGAGTAGGATGTTTTGTCAACGGCTGTTGTCCCGGCCGTCCATCACATCCCGTCCAGCTCTATGAATCAGCCGGGTTGATCGCGATTTCGCTCGCCTGCTTCTGCCTGCTCAAACGTGTTGAGACGTCTCGACTCGCCCGCGGCACAAGTTTTTGCGGCTATTTGTTTCTTTACGGCTTGGTGCGATTGCTCTTAGACCCATTGAGGGCTGATGGACGACCGGAAAGATTGTGGGGCCTCTCGTATCAACAAGGAATGGCAATTGCATTCATGTTGGTAGCCAGCGTTGGTGCGTTCCTGATTAACAGCAATCGCTACCGCTCGGTCATCGCACCTGCGTCTCAGGCATAGTCGGCGCGGGTGAAGTCATCTGGTTCTTTTATTCGGCGGGATGCCTCCCAAAACAGGGCCACGCCCGAGGATCACTGCAAATAGTTGCTTAATTTTAGCCCTCAGGTTTTCGATGCGACGACAATATGTGCGGCCATCGGTATGACGAATTCGTTTCCTCTCGCATATTGCCTGACCCCGTTTTCGATCGCGGTGCGAATCGCTTTCAGTCTTTCTGGCGATTGCCGTGCCAGGAGTCCGGCAGTGCGAACCCCCGCATCGCGCTCGGCTTCGAAGAAATAGTGCGCAGTTGGAAGGTGCCATTCAACCGAGCGCGTCTCATAAATCATCGAGCGCCCATCGAACCCGGCCTTTTCCAGCACTGCTCGGCATTCCTCTTTTTGGTCGTACAAATAACGCGGAGGACCTTCTGGTAACTGCACTTTCAGATCTGCGTGGGCTTCAATCGCATCGTTTACAATCTTTGCCCCGGGACTCTGCGGTGGCGGGACCCAGACGGTGAAACCGAATTTGCCGTTCGGCTTTAAAACACGGAACGCTTCCGCGCACGCCTGTTCCGGGTGAGAAAGATGCAGCAAACCAAAATTGATAAGCACCCGATCAAAGCTCGCATCGTCACAGGGCAAATTTTGCGCATCGCCTTGAGCAAATCGGATGTCGGGGAACATTTTCTTCGCGATTGCCACCATCCTTTCAGAGAAGTCGATGCCCATTGGCATTGCGTCCAACTTTCTGATTGCGTCGGACACGTAACCGGGGCCGCACGCGACATCCAAAACGGACATGCCCGCCGAAAGTTGCGCGGTATCGATTAAATAAGGAATAAATTGTC
>JBIOVE010000013.1:0-8947 GCA_044867565.1 Candidatus Udaeobacter sp.
ATTGCAATCTACGGAATGGTCGGCTGGTTTCGGTACGATGCCTTCTATGCGACGCCATTTCAATTCTTCGTGATCGACCTGATTCAACTCGCCGTGATTGTGCAGGCGCTTTATTTCATCGGCGGCTACGATCGGGCCGTGGAGAAGCGGAGTCTGGTTTACGCGACCGAGCATATTCTTGCCATCGTGGCTGCGGCCACGGTCAGCGCGATGCTGATTTATTCGGCAGCGACGTTCGATCAAACCATGAAACCGAGCCGCGGTGTGCTGCTTTTGAGTTTCATGCTTTTCCTGCCTGTGTCTTTGTTCTACCGGCGCTGGATCCAAAAATACGTTGCCGCTAGCAGCGCGAATCGATCATTTCTTGTGATCGGCAGCGGGGCGGCGGCAGCGCGTTTTTACGAAACCTACAGGGACTCGCCGAACGGTCAGCGGCTTGATTTTGTCGATCTGAGTGATGAGCGCGTCGGCCAGCCAATCGCCGGTGAAGGGTCACCGGTAGTGGAGGGGAACCTTGCCGGCAAGCTAAATGACCTCGGCGAGCATTACAGTGGGATTATTCTGACCGAAAGAGCAAATTCGCTTGGCACGCAATTGCTGGAGCGCCTGGTGCGGGCGCAGTTTCACCAGACCCGGGTCTACACATTGGAATCATTTTACGAAACCCACTGGCGTTATGTCCCGCTGGATATTGTCGATCCGGTTTGGCCGCTCCAGAGAGGTTTTCAATTAGCCCGCACGTCGCCGTATCATTATCTTAAGCGTTTTTTCGATGTCGTTGCATCCGCCGTTGCTTTGATCGGTTGCGCCCCGATTTTCGCTGTGATCGCTTTGCTGATCAGGGTTGTCGAGGGATGTCCGGTTTTTTTCCGGCAGGAACGGATCGGCCGGGACGAGAAACCTTTCATCCTTTTCAAATTTCGAACTATGCGTCTGTACTCCAGCAAAGAGGACGAAGACATTTACACCCGTAAAGGCGACCCGCGGATAACCTCCCTCGGGCGATGGCTGCGCAAACTGCGGCTCGATGAGCTGCCTCAACTTTGGAATGTCTTCAAAGGCGACATCAGCCTGATCGGCCCGCGCGCGGAATGGACCAGGTGCGCCGAACGCTATGAGCAGACAATTCCATTTTATCATTTCCGGCACTTGGTCAAACCGGGAATCACCGGGTGGGCCCAGGTGAATTATCCTTACGGAGAGAGCGACAAGGACGCGGTCAAGAAGCTTCAATACGATCTCTATTACATCCGGCATTATTCCCTCAAGCTCGATGCCATGATCGTGTTGAAAACGGTGCATACGATGCTGTTTGGAAAAGGCCGCTAAAGGAAACTCGACGTTCAAAATCCGAAATTCGGAATGTCTATCGTTCGCGACGCAGCGCGTTGGATTTTCTTCGCCGCGCTTATCTACGCTCCATGGGCCTACGGCGGTACCACGCCGTCGAGCATCCGGACAATTAACTGGCTGCTGCTCGCCGCATTCATTCTTTGGATCATTGAGCTAATGGTTAGCCAGCGAAGGCCAAGGTTTCCGCGCCTTCTGCTTTTCTTAACATGCGCTTTGATCGGGGTTGGCGGTTGGATGGCCCTCAACGCCACGTCGATCTACGACCCCGATTTTTATGTTTTTGTGCCGCTAGGGAATTTTGCGCCGCATCTGACTGGCTCCGTTGATTATGCCATCAGTACGGCATGGATGTTGCGAGGAGTACTGCTGCTTGGCGCAATTCTGTTCGTTGTCGATATTTCTCAGAGCAATCGCTGGTTGCTTCGTTTGTGGTACACAATTGGCCTCGCCGCCGGGTCGATTGCGTTTCTCGGTTTACTGCAGAAAGCGATCGGTGCACGGATGATTTTCTGGCAGACGACTCCTCCTTGGGGAGCAACTACCTTTTTTGCGACCTATTATTATCATGGAAATGCCGGGGCATACTTAAATCTGGTCTGGCCGTTAACCGCAGGTCTGGCGATGCGCTCTTTCACCAAACCATCCCATCCCGGCATGCGGGCTCTGTGGGTGAGCGTATTTATTCTGACTCTCGGCGCAGTTGTGGCCAACACTTCGCGAACGGCCCTCGTGATCGCGCTCTTGCTGTTTATCGCTCTTTGCGCGCAATTTGGACCGATGCTTGTGCGAAAACTTTCGCGCGTCGAAAAGAATATCGCCATCGCTGGCGCGATCGCCGTTCTTTTGACATTGGTCGCGCTCGGGCAGGCGACTCATCTGGAGCAATCGCTCAGCCGCTGGCAATCAGTGGCCGAACGGATTCCAAGCGATACCCGTTGGCAAGCAGCCTGCGTTGCAATTGGTGCGTTGCCGGATATTGGGTTTTTCGGGTTCGGCCCGGGAACTTTTCGCGTTGTATTTCCCTCTTACAACACCGCGTCGATGCGCCACGTTGCCGGCACCTGGAGATTTCTGCACGAAGATTATCTGCAAACCGCACTGGAATGGGGTTGGCTCGGCGGTAGTTTATGGGCGCTGTTGTTTTTCGGAGGAATTGCTGTCGCGATTCGCAGTTATAAAAGATACGCATCTCGTGACTGGACGCCGCGGCGACGGTTACTACAGCCGTTCGTTATTATCGCGCTTTTCGGAGTGGCCCTCCATGCGCTGGTCGATTTCCCCCTTCAGATCGCTTCCATCCAACTGTATGTGGCGACTTATCTTGGCCTCTGCTGGGGAAGCGGTCTTTGTGAAAGGGAGCGCCCTGTAAAATAAGCGACAGGTCGATTTAAGCGTGCGAGTGATCGAATCTGACGAATGGACAGACCAAAAGCTTTGCCAGCGATACTGTGGGGCGGTTTAATTGCGGGGACTTTAGATCTGACGTACGCGCTGGCATTCTATGGCGCGCAGGGGGTTAAACTGATCAGGATTCCGCAGTCGATCGCCAGCGGTCTGCTTGGGATGGAGTCATTTAAGGGCGGGCTCGCCACCACCGCTCTCGGCGTCGCGTTGCAGTTTACAATCACGTTTGGCGCGGCGTCTGTTTATTACGCGGTAAGCCGCAAACTTACCTTCCTGACGCGAAGGGCCATTGCTTGTGGCTTACTGTACGGTTGCGCCATTTATTTCTTCATGCACTGGGCCGTATTGCCACTCTCGGCTGCTCCCAAATTCAAATACTCAATTTCTTCGGTCGTGACCGACTTTGCCGTGCACATGTTCTTCATTGGGTTGCCCATCTCGCTTGCTGTGCGGCGATATTCGAACGGCGCGACGTCCGTTACATAATCAAATATTCACTCAAACTCCGCGCTGACGCGCGCGGAGGATAATCTGTCACGATTGTTTTGTCAGATGGCGCGAAGCGATTCTGGCCGAACGAAGTCTCTACGATGCGCCGTTATCCTTATGACCAGACCTTGATGAATATTCGTAGCTGCGAGAATATGCGCCCTCGTCGATGCCGTAACCGTGCGAAGCGTAATAATAATAATAGCCAACGCCACGGCCCCGGCGCAATCGATTGAGAACCAAGCCGGCCGGACGAATCCCTGAACTTCCTAATAACGAGATTGCGCGGCGAACGGCCGGGCGCGGCGTTTTTCGCGCTCGAAGAACGATGCATACAGTCTGCACATATGGGGTCATGAGAAGAGTGTCGCTGACTGCGAGAATCGGCGCGCTATCGATGACTACGCGATCAAAAAGCTTGGCAGCCTCAGTAACTAGTTGACCAAAGAAAGGACCGGCAAGGATCTCAGCCGGATTAGGGGCGCGCCGTCCCCCTGCGAGCACGGAAAGCTGACCTCCCGTTGGAGTGAGAATGTTCCCGGTCACTGCAACTTTGTCGTTGACGATCTCAATCTCTCCAGCGGGAATCGGACGCGCCGCTGAGGCAAGATCTGCTTCGCCTACCAGGCAATCGATCACCCCAGGTGCGCTGTCTTCATTGAAATTATTCTTTTTGATGGCTTCCGGAAAACGGAAGATTTTATGCATGTTTGGCCGACGCAGGTCGCCATCGATGAGGAGAACGCGATAACCTTGCTGCGCAAGTGCGAGCGAGTAATTGGCGCTGGTGAAGCTTTTTCCTTCGTTGGGAAGCGCGCTGGTAAAAAGCGAAACCTTGCGTTCCACTTCCGGGCCCAGCAGGGAGAGCGCAGCGCGCAAATTGCGAAATGCTTCCGCAGCCGGACTTTCGGGAGTTTCCACCACAACGCGGTAGTTCGAACTTCCAAAAACTCTACTGCGCCGCTTTAGCCGGGTTACCGCACCCTCGTCGGTCGTTTCCGGAACAGCTGCAAAGACGGGCAGTCCGAGCGTGTTTTCTGCCTGATCAACAGTTTTGATGGAACGATCGAGCGTATCGGCGCCGACAACAAACGCCAGCCCGACCATCAAACCGCCGAGCAGACCTAGAGTGATCGCCTTCGTGGGACTCGGACTGACAGGCGAACGCGGAAGGGGAGAATGCTCGATTACGCTTACCGCATTCGTCTTCACGTCTTTTGTCAGACTTGTCTCTTTGATCTGGCGGAGAACGCTTTCGTAGAGCGCGCGATCGGTCTCAGCTTGCCGGGCCAATTCCTGGTATCCAATCGCTGCGCGGTTGAGCGCGACCGCGACGCCCTGCTGGTCTTGCAATGCTCCTTGCAAACTGGCTTCGGTAGCTTTCGTCTGCTCAATGGCGTTGCGTAAAATCGCAGGTTGCGCCATGACCGCCTGGCGAAGCTTTTCCTTCGCTTCCGCCAGAGCGGCCCGCGCCGCCATCATTTTTGGATGCTTTTCCTTGTATCGTAAAGCTAAAGTGGCGAGTGCAGCTTCTACCTGCGTGACATTGCGCTGCGCTTCCGTCGCCAGCCCAGCTGCGGAGATGCTCGGAATCGCAAGCAAAGCATCGATGTTTTCGCCGGCCTGTTCGATTTGTTTGAGCTCGCCTTCAAGGCGAAGACGGTCCGCTTTGGCTGCCGTCAATTTGCTGTTTAATTCCTGCAGCTTGTCCTCGACCAGGCCCCCACGGGGTCCACCGGCCCCAGCGCCCGATCCAGACTGTGAACCAGTTGATGCAGTGCCGCCGCCCAGTTGCAAAGCATCGGGAGTTTTCGCTTTGTATTCAGCAACCGCTGCCTCACTTTTCTGGAGATTGGTTTTCAATCGTTCTTCCTCTTCGAGCAAATAACGCAATGCCTCTTCGGTGAGTGCAGCGCGGCGCTCGATAGAATTGCGGATGTACTCGCGGCCGATTGCCTCGGTAATGCGCTGCGCCATCGCTGGATCGCGGTTCGTTGCGTACAAATCGATCAGGCGCGTGCCGCGGCGAATTACCGGCCTTATCATGCCCGCAAGCGCACGACCCAACGCTTCTTCGAGCGGCGTAAAAACCGGCGCGCCAATAGTGTTCCGAGTTTTGTTCGCGCTCAGCGATGGGCCGGCGGGCGTCGTCGCGCTGGATGCGCTACCGCTCACGATGCCCTGGCCGAGAAGCGCGCGTCCACCATCTGCAGCCAGCCCTTCGGAGCGTATGACTCTGGCAAGAAGGGTTTGATTAGTGAGGTTCTGCTCGATCGTTCGCAGCGCCTCCTGGCTGGCCAGAAACATCGAGCGCATGCGTGCCGTGGGATCTTCCGTAGCGATAAGAGCAGGCTCCTGAAAATCTACTTCAAGCACTGTATGTCCCTGATAAAGCTTCGGCGTGCGCGCGAGATAGCCGAGCGCGAAAAAAAGACCAGCTAAAACACAAAGGGCGACGATCCAGATCCGCTCGACGAGAGAATGCCAGAAGCGCTGAAAATTGAACCCGTGCTTTGGCTCGGCGTACTGCCCGGTCAAGTGAGGTAAAGCTGATTTATCGGAATTGGGCGGAACAACGGTCGTCGTAGTAGGGGGCAAAGGATCAATCACGGCAAAGTTGGCTGGGACGAGATTCTACACGCGAGCAGCGCGCTCGGAAAGGCGCAGTCGCAAAAAGTTTTCGGTTAAAAAATACTTTCCCCGACGGTGATGGAATCCCCCGGCTCGACGCGAAAACCTCCGCCGCTCCCCTTTGTGAACCGCTTCGCGTTAATCTTGAAAATCTGATCGCCACCGGTCGCGGTATGTCGTCGCACGGTCACTCTTTCCGGAGCAGCGATGCGCGTGTATCCGCCCGCCATCGCGACCGCTTCCAAAAGATCGATACCGCCAGGACTGCCATCCGGCATTTCATAACTGCCGGGCCGATTTACCTGACCTAAAATCGAGAAACGCCGCTTCGCATAACTCAGAAGCATGACGTTTACCTTGGGATTCACCAGATAATCGCGGCCGTATAAATCTGTGAGCTTTGAAGCTGCCTGGGTCAGGGTCAATCCCGCCAAATGAATCGATCCCAGCAACGGCACACTCAGGTTGCCTTCGGGGTTCAATCGTCCATTCGTGCGCAGATCGTCTTCGCCGAAAACTTCCACTGCCACCTGGTCGTTGGCGCTCAAGATATAACCAGCCGGCGCGCTAACGGCGCTAACGGTGCTGTTTGACGCCGGCGCGGAAACAGTCGGCGCAAATATGGATGCCGATCCGGAAGACTGTGACGCAGCGGGCGCTGGAGTGATTTGCGCCAATAACACCTCTGGGAGTAGTGAGAATGCGAGCGCAACCGGCAGCCACCAGTGGCACAGTCTTGCAGAATGGCGATTCACACGCTGGCTAAAATCTAAAGGTAGCCCGAACGCCGACCTGATTATCATAGAAACTGAAGAAATCGAGCGAGCTGCAGTCCTGGCGATGAAGATAATAAACCCCCGCACTCAAGAATTTAGTGATTAACACATCAACAGAAGGTTCGATAAAATAGTAATCATCATTTCGCGTTGCATTGACTCCCGTGGCAGTCGCGAAATAATCGGCGTTCTCGTACCCCGCAGCCAGACCGAGGTAGATGCGCTGGAGCAAACGCTGCTGAATGCGGGCCACGACGTATGTCGTCGCGAAATCTTGTTCGGGAAAAAATCCGGAATTTAGCATCCGCCGGCCAGCCGTCAGCGTGACAGTGGTGCCGTCAAACGGATGGTAGAGGGCGCCTGCCTCAAAGACAGGTGTAGTGCGTTCCCCCCGGTTTCCGTCGAACTGGCGGAACTCAACGCCTGCGGAGGCAGCCAAACTCAACTTACCCGTCGCCTGGTACCTGATACGCAGATTGGCTTGCTCGAAGGTCTGGTCCGGATTCGGATCGTCGACCAGATCGTAGCCGAACGTGCCGCCAATGCCGACCACCACCTTTGGCGTCCAATTATAATTAATGTAAAGACCGCCCGAAATGATTTCGGAGCTGATGAAATCAGGATAATCAAAAATTGAGGCATCAAATTCGCCGGTTAGAAATACTTTTCCACTCAGCTCATAATTTGCTCTCAGGCGTGTGTTGTAGAGATTCAGCCGCGTGCGTGCGCTCACATCGACATTTGCCAGCAGTCCGGTCGTGTCGAGTGTGCTGTTAAGGCTTGCCCCGTCGAGTATCGCCACATCCTGGCTCAAATTCAGCGTTAAACGGCTGAACCGATACTGGCCCTCGAGGTGAATGAGATGCTGAACAGCATCCTCGTCCGAGTGATCGACGAAAAGAATAATGCTCGGCAGGTAATCCAAACGAATATAATTGCCTCCGCGTCCTTCGATGTCGCCGAAACCAATCGTCACCATCGGCTCGATCGCAAAATAATAATCCGAGACTCGATTGGTGTGGCTGATAAATATATTGTCATCGTAAACGCCCCGAACAGTCAGCCGCAGAGTGTAGTGAAAGCGACGCGGTTCGGCTGACGTGTCGGTCTCACTAGTGGTTGTCAGGTTTTTTGCGTCGAACGAGCCAAGCGGAGCCGTCGGCGGCGAAGGCGGCGGAACAAGGTCGGTCTGCGCTGCCGCGTAGTCGGCCGAAGACGAGGTCTGCGCCGCCACATAGTCACCCCAAGAGGAAGGCAATGGCTCTTCCTGAACAGGGTCTTGTCCTCGCGCGACAAGAGTGCATGTAATGAAAATTCCCGCGATCAACGCAACAGCTGGTCTGGAAGATGAACGGGTGCGGCGGTGCACGGCGGCGAGGCTAGTGTGCCGCTGTAAACGGGTCAATCGAAAATTTTTTCTGCAACGGACACGTTAGAAGGGCCGGCGATTCTGCCAACCGGACCACAATTCACGCAACTGATTTCCAATTTCAAGCGAATCCACAGTATCGATTTGCGCGACGGCGTCATCAGCCGCAGCAATGGGCTCAGGAACAGCTGACGGCCACTGTCGAAAGTAACCGGCATCGATTGTGACCCGTGGCTGAGCCTTATGCGACGCGTCGACTTTTCCTCGCACACAAGTTAAGCGGGTTGTTGTTCCGTCACTCTGAACACAAAACAAACAGTCCGAATCAGCCGTGATCGTTGTCTGTGGCGCGCTGATTGCAAACTGTGACGCGCTTTTATCGCGTCGATTGAAGAGAACAACGATTTGCCCGCGATTCAATTGGATCCGCGCAATCCGATTGCGCATGCCACCGTTGGTCTGGTTGCCGTCCTTGGTTATTATCAATTCTTCAATCTTGATTTCGGAATTGCTCGAAAGTCGCAGCAGCGCACCAGGAAGCAGCGCGAGATTAAGCCACCCGCCTTCGAGCGTTCGCACCAAGCTGCCGTCCGGCAATCGGTTTTGAGGCACAACCGGCCGAAAATCCGTTTGTTCGTCAATTCCGAAAACGACCGTGCCGTGCAAGGAAAGCACTCTGGCCGCAACGTGCCGCGTGACACCTTCGCGGCAACCGCCAGCCAGCCCGCACCAAAGCAGGAAAAAAGAAATGATGGCGGGAAATCGCATCAGCAATTCATCCAAAGCATTGATATGAGCAAGAGCGGGCTGAAGGCGCGATGTTGATGCAGCAGTTGCACTGACAGCAAATCTACAGCGCGTACGGGAGTCGAACCCGTGCACCAGCCTTGAGAGGGCTGTGTCCTAACCACTAGACGAACGCGCC
>JBIOVE010000014.1:0-5523 GCA_044867565.1 Candidatus Udaeobacter sp.
CTGAAATAAACTATGTTTTTGGTGTGAACATAATCGGTCTTCGACGCGCCGGTTTCAGCGGGCGAGATCGAGATGAAATCAAGGCCGCGTTCAAATTGCTTTACACGAGCGGACTAAACATTTCGCAGGCGCTGGAAAAGGCCGACACGATGGAATTTGGCGCTGCGGGACGGGAGTTTTTCGCGTTTGTCGCGGGCGCGAAGAAGCGCGGCATTTGTCCATTAAAACGAGGTGCTGACAATCTGTAGCCGCTCCGCTATGCGAAGCGCGGTCGCTGATGTGTTTGCGACGCGCGCGGTACGCGTCTCACAGAGACGCGCCTACATGTAGTCCCAGTAGCGCGAGCATCCGACCGGTGCGGCCTTTCTCGGCTCGATAAGAGTAGTAACGATCCAGATCACAAGCAGTGCATATACCTGAATCGTAAATTTCCTTTACGCCGCGGGCTCGACATTGTCGGACAATTTCTGCAGCGAAATCGATTTCGTAATGGGGCGGACGAATACTGGGGCTGAGTTGAGCCATCATGTTTGCGGGATTTGATCCGAAGTGATCAATCATTTTCCCGATGGCGTTGGGGACGACGCCGAGCTTCGTGCCTTTGCGTCCAGAATGCACAAGACCAGTCGCCGGCGTTTTTCGATCGACAATGTAAACAGCGCAGCAGTCGGCCACGTGAATGCCCAGCGCGACTCCGCTTTGATTAGCAATAATACCGTCACACCCTGGAAACTCCTTGTCGTCAGCCACCGGTCTATCGACAACTGCGATCTCACTTGCATGAATTTGCTCGGCGGTAACTAGCGGCCAATCGCCTACGCCTATTGCACTTCGAATTTCGCGATGCGCGGAATCGAGCCGCCTTAAGACTTCGGCTTTCTCCCCCGAAACATCCACTCCCGGAATTCTTTGCGTGAAAACGTGACGGCAGATTCGAATCGCGCCCAGTTCGGGAAATTGTTCGAATGGAAACTGCATCCCTTAAGCTTGAAATCCAAAGCTCGAAATTCCAAATCCCAATAAGATTCAAATCATGAAATCCCAAAAGCTCCAATTGGCCGGTTTGGAATTTCGGATTGAGGCTTATTTGGCATGTGAAGGTCGGGATCTTCCACCGGGAATTCGCACCGCGTTATCGTCACCGCTTTTCGGTTTTCCTTCGGCGTCCACGCCGCTGCCGGTGTAATAGGTCTTCGTCTTCGTGGCGCGCGGCGCCAGATCGGCGAATGTCTCCGTGTAAGTGCTCTGTGCACCGGTCACGCGATCGAACTCCGCAAGGGAAGAATTATAGCCGAAGAGCGCCTGCAGGCGCGTCGATTGCGCCGTGAGCAGTTGCACCTGAGCGTTAAGCACATCCAACTGAGTTCCCGCGCCAGCGTCCAGGCGCGCTTTCGCGAGGCGCAGCGCTTCTTCGGCTTGCTCTACGTTTTTCTCCTGACTTTGAATCAGCTCGCGGTTCTGCTGCAAATTCGAGTAGGCCTGCTGTATCTCCAGCTCCACCTGTCGAACGTCATCGTCGTACGTGATCTTGGCCCCCGAAAGCAGGGCGCGCTGTTGTATTACTTGGCCAGCGATCTGGCCGCTATCCCAGATTGGCATGCTGCCCTGCACCTGCGCGATCCAGCCTTTTGAAATATCGTTAAAACTGGAGTTCGTGGGCGAGCTGACCCACTCGTAGCCACCGGTTGTGGTGATACTTGGGAGCCACTGGCCGGCTGCCGCACGGACTTGCTCCTTCTGGTTCAAGACGTTTGCCCGTGCTTGTTTGAGAAACGGGCGGCGCTGTTTCCCAAGCTCGATCGCATCGGTCAGGGCGACGCTGCGCGGGATATATGGCATTTGACCGACAACTTCCAGCGGCGGGTTCTCGCCACGCCGTGGGTCGAAATTTAGCCCAATTGTTTTGGCCAGCGTCAACTTTGAAATTCGGTAATTGTTCTGGGCAGTAATGAGATTAGGAATCTGATTGGAAAGCGCGACTTCTGCTTGCAACACGTTGAAACGCGGAACCGTCCCCGCTTCAAAGCGGTTCTGCTGATCCTTTAATTGGCTCTCAAGAAGATGAACCGATTGCTCCTGCACCGCGATCAGTTCCCGGTTGACCACAACCTGATAAAACTGCGTTTTTACGGTGGCAATAACTTGATCCAGCGTATTGCGGAACGCGAAGTATGCGCTGTCTCGTTGAAAGAATGTCCCACGAATGGACGGCCACGTCGTTCCGTTGAAAACAAGCTGCGTTCCAAGGACAGAGATAACGTAGGATATATCGCTCAGCTCCGTACTCGTGATACCTGGTGTCGGCGTCGGGGCAGCCAGCGCCCGGGCATCCCTGACCTGCGACGGAGGCGATTCAACGAGACTTCCCGATGCCGCCGTACCAGGTGTCGTAGTCTCTCCCAATATCCGAGCGCCTTGCAGGTTCGGATCAGTCCATTCAAAATTTCCGTTTGCATTGATGTGCGGCAGCGCCTGCGCACGGATTTCGATGATTATGCCCTTCGTCCGCTTGATCTCCTGCTCCGCGCGCAGAATGTCTGGGTTCCGTTGCAGCGCCGTCAGGATCGCTTGATCGAGAGTGAAAGTGGGAACACTGGGTCGTGACGACGACGTTTCAGTGCCGCCAATGGTCAGATCAATAAGGATCCCGATCTGGGCAAGAACTCCTAAAACAAGAAGAATTTTTCGCATTTGAAGATAGATCTCTGACGATTAGACGCGCAAAAGACAGCGCGCAGATTCAAAGCTCGCGGTTTTGCCCCGCAGAGATAGCACCGCCCTCGAATAAATGAAAATCATTTCGATTGGCAATAATCATAAATTTTGCTGTAAATCTGTAGCCACGCCTTTTGCTCCTCAGGCATAAGGTGTTCCAAAATCTTCATTAGATTGCCGACCATCTCTTCACGAATTCGCCGGACAAGCGCCGAACCCTTGGCCGTGATACAGACCATCACCTTGCGGCGATCGTCGCGCGCGATCGAACGGACGACGTAACCGAGATTTTCCAACCGAGCGACCAATCCGCTAGCCGCCGCCGTGGTATGCCCCATTTTCCGCGCGATCGCCGACATGGTGAGGACTTCTTTCTGATCGAGAAAAGCGAGAAGAAAAAATTGGGGAAACGAAACGTTGCCTGGCGCGAGCTCCTTACAGAGGTGCAGCACGAAGCAGCGCTGCATTTCCAGAACAATATGCGACAGCCGTTCCGCATCCGCACGAATTTGATCGCTCGGATTTCGTGCAAACGCGATGGAAACTCCTGTGCTCAACGCGCTTAAGCTAAAAGCGGCCGCTGGTCTGTCAACGTCGCGGCTTCAAGAATTCCGCTAATCAAGGAGCTGCAGTTCCACCATCGCGCCTTTCTTGATTGATTCTCCCGATGCCAGCCGCAACAGCGCGTTGGATTGGCTTAAGCCAAAGAGTGCATGCGATTCCTGCCGGCCCACAGGCGAGAATTTTCCATTCTCGCATCGGCCCCGAAAATAATGTGTACGTTCACTGTCGTTGCGAAGGTCGATACCTGATTCTGCCGGGACTTTCCGCAGCTCGATCTGGTTGTCCGCTGCGCCCATCATTTTTAAAATCGCGGGCCGCACGAATTGCAAAAACGTGACGAACGCTGAAACCGGATTCCCCGGCAAGCCAAACACGGCGCACTCGCCGCCGACGCCAAATAGAAAGGGTTTGCCAGGTTTGATTGCCACCCGCCAGATGTCGATCCTCGCTCCGAGAGATCGCAACGTCGATTGCACCAAATCGTGTTCCCCGACAGAAACACCGCCTGTGATGATCAAGACGTGATTTTTGAGTCCGCGCTTGATCGCTCCGATTAACGACTCCCGCTCATCACGACAATGTTCTGCCGATTTCACGATCGCTCCACAACGTTGCAGCAATGCCTGCAAGAGCGCGGAATTGCTTTCGTAAATCTGGCCCTGTTCGATTTTTTCTCCGGGTTTTACAAGCTCGTCGCCAGTCGACATGATTGCGGCCGAAACTCTGCCGCCGACCGCGAGATCTACGATTCCCTGCGCGGCAAGCAGCGCCAGCGTGACTGGGCAAGTTCGCTCGCCTTTACTCAGGATTTTCTGTCCTTCGCTCAAATCGCAACCGCGCTTCCGGACGAATTCGCCAGGATCGACATCTGCATTCAGAACGATCTCATCCGCGTTTGTGGTAACATCTTCCTGCATGACAACCGCATCCGCGCCGGCAGGAATCGGCGCGCCGGTGAAAATCCGGACCGCTTCGCCATTAGAAATGCGCAGCTGCCTGTCAAGACCAGCCGGCTGTTCGCCGATCACATGCAAACGCGCGCCCTTCTTGCACGAGCTTGCCATGACCGCATAACCATCCATCGCGGAATTGTCGAAGTTCGGCAGCGGCAAACGCGCGAAATAATCTTCCGCAGCGAAACAATCGAGCGCACCCGAGAGCGAAACTGTGCGCTCCGGCAGCGGATGGACCGCATCAAGAATTTTCCTCCGTGCTTCCTCTTCGCTAATCATTACTGTAGGGGACGCTGTCGGCGTCCCGTCGTTTGAAATGGGAAGCTATCAGCTTCCCCTACAGGATTCTATCGCGAACACTTGGCCAGTCAGTCTTGGCAATCCGCAATTCTTGGCGATATTCTCGCAGCCGATTTTTGGTGAGGTGGCTGAGTGGTCGAAAGCAGCGCTTTGCTAAAGCGCCGTAGTCCAAAAGGCTACCGAGGGTTCGAATCCCTCCCTCACCGCCACTTCTCCAGATTGTAATTTCCCGCTCGCACTACCGACACTATTGTCTCGCTAAAAGGAGATGAGAACGCCGTTCGACTGGTGGGGCGCGTTACGCGCAAGGGTTAAAAGCGAAGCTCTAATTCCAGAGCCAAAAGTGCAGCTTTGGATAATCCCTCCCTCACCGCGCTCTGCTCATTCGATGTTGGGCGTTGGACGTTGAGCGTTGGGCGTTTTAGAATTTGTTTAGGCATCGTGCGCACTGACCTGCTACGAATTCAAAACTTTATCGACGGCCAATTTGACGAGCCGGTAGGCGGCAAGTATCTCGATAATATCGAGCCGGCGACAGGAACGGCTTATTCGCAGGTCGCCGATAGTGGAAAAGAAGACGTTGATCTTGCGGTGGCCGCTGCTGAGAAGGCGTTTATCGATTGGTCGAAAAAGCCGGCCGTGGACCGCTCAAAGATTCTTTTGCGCATTGGCGATTTAATTGAGCGCGATCTCGAGAAGCTCGCGCGAGCCGAATCAATCGACACTGGCAAGCCGCTTGCGCTGGCGCGCTCGCTCGACATTCCGCGCGCCGCCAGCAATTTCCGCTTTTTCGCGACCGCAATTCTGCATACTGAATCGGAAGCGCACATCACCGATAACGTCGCGTTCAACTACACGCTGCGCCAGCCGCGCGGCATCGCCGGGTTGATTTCCCCGTGGAACCTGCCGCTCTACCTGTTGAGCTGGAAAATCGCGCCTGCTATCGCGGTCGGCAACACCGCCATCGCAAAACCGAGCGAGCTGACGCCGA
>JBIOVE010000015.1:0-4944 GCA_044867565.1 Candidatus Udaeobacter sp.
CTGAAATAAACTATGTTTTTGGTGTGAACATAATCGGTCTTCGACGCGCCGGTTTCAGCGGCAATCAGGAACGGCGGGATGTCCTTGCTGAAACCAGACTGGCCCTGCGTGAGTGCCAGTCGCCCAACGCGCATATGCTGATGAAAGACACCACCGCCGCCGAGAAATGCGCCATCGTCCACATGCACGTCACCGCCCAGCAAACAATTATTGGCGATGATCACATTATTTCCGACTACGCAATTGTGACCGACATGCGCAGCTACCATCAGAAAATTTTTATTGCCGATTTTGGTCGCGCTGCCCTCTGCGCTGCCGCGATGGATCGTGCAATATTCGCGAATGACGTTCCCATTGCCGATCTCGACCCTCGTTTTTCGTTTCGGCGAGAACGAAAGATCCTGCGGCGCTGCGCCAATAATCGCGCCGTGTCCGATAAAATTGTCAGTGCCAATCGCGACCTCTGCCTCAATGACGACGTGCGACTGGATGATAGTCTTTTCACCTATCACTGCCTGCGACCCGATCACCGAGAGCGGACCGATCTCGATATCGGCGCCGAGTTGCGCCTCTGCATCGACAACCGCCGTCGGATGAATCTTCAAAGCACGCCTGCTTCCTTGAAGCTGAAGTAGCCCGGACTTCCCTCTGAAGGCGCGCCAATGATGATGTGATCGAGCAATTTGATTTGCAGAAGCTCGGCCGCTTCGGCCAAACGTCGCGTCAGGCTGTGATCAGCCTGGCTCGGCGACGCATCGCCGGAGGGATGATTGTGCACCACAATCACCGCGTAGGCCGAAGAAATCACCGCTGGATGAAAAATCTCGCGCGGATGCGCGATGCTTTCATTTCCACTTCCCAGGGAAACTTGTTCAGTGCGAATGAAATGATAACGAGTGTCGAGCAGGATTACGCGCAGCGATTCCTTTCGCAGCATTCGCATCTCTGCGCCAATCAGCTCATTTACAATTTCAGGCGAATCGATCTTTTGCTTCGACAATGTCTCGCGCGCGAGGCGCCGGCCAAGATCAAAAGCGGCCGCCAGTTGTACTGCCTTGGCGAACCCGACGCCGTCAATCTTTGCGAGTTCATCGACAGTGCATCGGCTCAATCCGCGGAGCGACCCGTAATCCCTTAACAACCTGCGGCCGACTTCAATTGCATTTGCACCACGGATTCCGGTGCGCAACAAAATTGCAATCAGCTCCGGATCGGTAAGCGCGGATGCACCGTGGGCGGCGAGTTTTTCCCGTGGCCGCTCGTCCCGCGGCATCTCGCGGATTTTGAGCTGCGACATTTTACAAATCTGAGGTGGCTTTAATCCTTCGGGCAGCGGCCCGCAAGATTAATGCGCACTGCCCGCTGCCGCATATCATCATGCGTGTAACCGCTCGAGCATTTCACGCAACCCTTCGCATAATCCCAGCAGCCCTTCGGCGTAGGCATTGGCAGAAAATTCTTCCATCCCGGCCTGTGCCTCGCGGATGAGTTCGTTGCCCGCCGCGATCGAATCATCCAACGCACCGTTGGTCGCACCGGTTTTCAGAAGCTCCGTCATCTGCTCGCATTTTCCCTCAAGGACGAGCGTGCAATACCGCTCCCGCTCAAAGTCAGAAGCAGAGCGCAGAAAGATCAGCACCGGAAGGGTAAACTTGCCTTTACGCAGGTCTGTTCCCAGCGTTTTGCCAGTCGAGCTCTCGCTTCCCGCGATGTCGAGGCAATCGTCGTAAATTTGGTAGGCCATGCCGACGCGCATGCCAAAGGTTTTCAATCTTTCGATCGTTCCAGGATCGGCTTCGCTGATCGTCGCACCCAATTCGGCCGCCGTCGCAAAAAGCGAACCCGTTTTCTTTTCTACAATGCGCAGATAATCGTCGATCTGCAGTTTGAGATCGAACCGGCGCTGGGTTTGGATCATTTCTCCCGAACAGATCTCACGTGCGGCTCGCGCGATCGCGCGACTAATGTCCGCATTCTCAAAATTCGTGGAGAGATTCAGAGCGTGCGCGAAAAGGCAATCACCCAACAGAACGCTGAGCGAATTACCCCAGCGGGCATTCACCGTGGGCTGTGCGCGCCGGCGCTCGGCTTCGTCCATGATATCGTCGTGCACGAGCGTGGCGATGTGGATGAGTTCGACGATGACGGCAAGATCGACATGTCCTGAATTGATCTCACCGGTCGCGCCGCCAGCCAGCAGGGCAAGTAGTGGGCGCAGACGCTTTCCGCGGCCACCAATGGCATACGTCACGTAGCCTTCGATGTCGGGATCAAAGGATGCGGCTTGTTGCACAATCCGCGTTTCAACTTCTTCGAGGTGTGGCTGTACCACCTGCACCACTCGAGCCAATCGGTCGGGCAGAGAAGCGGTTGCCGTTATGCCAGTCAAGCCCAGGCCCGAGCGTGCAAAAACTTCCACGAGTCGAGAATAGAGGGGCGGCTTATCTCTTGTCAAAGCAACATGCGGCAAATTTCTCTTGGGGCGTGGTCGCCGCGGCGATCCGCTTTCCGCGCCCTTGGCGGGAAATCTTCACCGACGCCGCAACCAAACGTCGCTTCCATATTTGCGCTGAGCTAGTTCCCGCGCCCGATTCAAAACATCGTCATCGATCTTCCGCTCAGTGCAATTCTCCGATAAAGCCTGCGCGAAGCGTCCTGCCAGATCGTTCCTAAGATCGACTTGCTGTATGCTGCCTTGATGCAGCAACCCGGCGCGCACGCGCCTTTGCGCCGCGCCCGCAACCTTGCGGCCATTCATCATCACGTCCGCGCGTACGGGATTGGCGAAACAATGTTCGTTGTAGCCGCGGGCGCTGACCGCGGCTTGTATGACAGTCCCCGCGCCCCGGCGATCACCGATCGCGGCTACAACTGCTTCTCGCCCCATGGCGACAAAAGTCCGACTCAAAGCGCGATGAATCTTCTCGTAGATCGACATTGAAGATTCGGCGAAGACCGGTTCGCTTGCGGGAATTACGATGGAATAAGTCAGGTCTTCACCGTGAAAGACGATTCCGCCGCCCGTCCACCTTCGCACCAAATCGCGTTCGGACATATAATCGGTTACGTCGGCGAATTTTCCAAAATACCCAAACGAGAGAGCAGGGGATTTCCATCGATAAAAACGAATCAACGGAATCGTTGCTGCTTCAAGCAAGGTTTCATCAATCGCCATGTTCACTGCGGCGGACCGCAATGGGAAATCGTGATAGACGTCCAGCTCGCTGAAGATCGACACGTGAACTTTGTTAACGTCCGACTTCATTCAGAATCTTGCC
Source organism: Candidatus Udaeobacter sp. (assembly GCA_044867565.1). Taxonomy (GTDB): domain Bacteria; phylum Verrucomicrobiota; class Verrucomicrobiia; order Chthoniobacterales; family UBA10450; genus Udaeobacter. The sequence continues at coordinate 3,279 of JBIOVE010000015.1, forward strand.
AATTGCTTCACGCGGATTCCGGTCAGCGATAATCGGTCGACCAATCACCAGGTAATCCGCGCCCGCATCGAGCGCTTCACTGGGCGTCATCACACGCCTTTGATCGCCGGTCTCAGACCAGGATGGGCGAATCCCTGGAACAATCAATCTTGTGGCAGTGCCAAATTGCTGGCGCAGCATTTTAAGTTCGTGCGGACTCGCAACCAGCCCGTCAATTCCTGCTTCGACACCTACTTTCGAAAGGCGTAAAACGTGATTGTCGATGTTATCCGAGATTCCGATTTGCCGAAGCGTTTGTTCGTCTGCGCTGGTCAATACAGTCACGCCCAGCAACAGCAAATCGTCCGATCCCGCGGCGACGGCCGCGCAAATCATTTCCATGCCGCCACTCAAGTGAATCGTTAACATTTGGACTCCCAGTTTGGCGGCACACTCCGCCGCTTTCGCTACCGTGTTGGGAATATCGTGGAGTTTAAGATCGAGGAAGACTTTCGAGCCGGTATTCCGAATGGCGCGCACAATTTCCGGGCCCTCCGCGGTGTAAAGTTGGAGGCCGACTTTGAAAAATGAAATCTCGCCTCCAAGTTGCTCGATCAGATCGAGCGCTGCCCTTTTCGTCGCTACGTCAAGGGCGACGATGATTTTATCAGCAATTTTTGTCATTTCGACCCCCGATTTGTCATATCGAGCGAAGCCTCCCGCTGATGCGGATCACTGTTCTCTTTTTACGGTAAGAGATTCCTCCACTTCGGTCGGAATGACAAAATAGGGGAATCGGCACGGCAATTCATGGTTAAACCAATTCATCCTGTTCTTCTTTGCTTTTGACGGACAAATTGTAACCTATGCAAGTTTTCGCTCCCGCGAAGATCAATCTTTCGCTGAAAATCTTGGGCCGGCGCAGCGACGGCTTCCACGAAATTGAGACGCTCATTGCTCCGATTTCACTCTGCGACGAGATCAAGATCGACAAGAGCGATAGCAGGCAGCGGATTGAATTTCATTGTGATGATCCATCCGTTCCGACCAGCGACGACAATCTTGTCCTGCGCGCGACGAAAGCTTTTTCTGCCGCAAGGAAGTTGAAACCTGTGGTCTCAATCGAGCTAAAGAAGCGAATTCCCCATGGCGCGGGTTTGGGGGGAGGAAGCAGCGACGCGGCTTCGACGCTGATCGCGCTTAACGAATTGTTCGACACAAAATTGCCGCGTGAAACACTGGGGAAGCTTGCGGAGCCAATCGGTTCAGACGTTCCCTTCTTCATCTTTGAATCGGCGGCGATCTGTCGTGGGAGAGGGGAGCTAGTCACGCCGATGCAGTTGCCGGCACAATTATCTATCTTGCTCTTAAAACCAAGCTTTGTTGTGCCAACCGCATGGGCGTACTCTCGTTGGGGTGATTCGGCAGAAATTCCCAGTGTCTCTTACGCACCTCAGGAATTCGCCGGTCAAACTTTTGTGAATGATCTTGAACGTCCTGTTTTCGACAAGTTTGTCTTTCTTGCGCATCTCAAAATGTGGTTGTTAAACCAACCAGAGGTGGGCGCTGCGTTGATGTCCGGTTCCGGTTCCACCATGTTTGCGGTTTTGCGTCCGAATTCAGATACCGATGTTCTCGCCAACCGAACGAAATCCGAGCTCGATCCCGAACTTTGGACCTGCGCATG
>JBIOVE010000016.1:0-9541 GCA_044867565.1 Candidatus Udaeobacter sp.
TTGCGGGCCGGCTGCTGCGCCGCCACGTTCCGCTGCATGAGTGATTCGCGCCCGATTGGTGTCTTTGATTCTGGCATTGGCGGCCTCACCGTCGTCAAAGCGCTGCGCGACATCCTGCCTAACGAAAAGATTTTTTACCTCGGCGACACGGCCCGCGTTCCGTACGGCGGGAAAAGTGCCGGCACGGTCGAGCGCTACAGCCTCGAGATCGCCGACATACTCATCGAGGGAAATGCAAAAATCGTTGTGGTGGCGTGCAATACCGCTTCTTCTGTTGCTTTACGAAAATTGGAAGAACATCTTCCGGTGCCGGTTACTGGCGTAATTCGGCCCGGCGCGCGAGCGGCCATCGCAGCTACGCATAACGAGCGCATTGGTGTGATCGGCACGCGGGCAACAATTAAAAGCGGCGCGTATGAAAGGGAATTGCACTTGCTGAATCCGGACGTTCATATCTCATCGCGCGCCTGCCCGTTGCTTGTCCCTCTGATTGAGGAAGGCTGGTTGGAAGATAAACTAACGGATCGCGTCATCGCTCGCTACCTCGAACCGCTCATGCATGAAGGCATCGATACCCTGGTGCTCGGCTGTACCCACTATCCATTGCTTATCGAGGCTATTTCTCGCGCGGTTGGCGAAGCTGTGAAGCTGGTGGATTCGGCTCATAATTGTGCGGCTGCGGTCCAGGACCTTTTGGATCAACGAGGACTGCGCGCACCGTCACGAAATTCCGCTGGCCTGGAAATTGCGTTAACCGATGCCCCCGACAATTTCCTGCGTGTGGCTCGCGAGGCGTTGGAATTAGAGATCGGCGAAGTCCAATTACGCGATGTTTTGCAGACCGCAATGAAGTCATAGCCAGGCACCTGCCGAACGGCCACACAGCCGTCGCTACAGCAATTTAGCTCGTGCGGTCTTTGGCAGACTTTTGACCACTAACTCGTAGGAGTGATCAATCATCTTAAGCAGCTCTGCATCAGGAATTCCGCTGTCGATCTCGACTGTGTTCCAATGTTTCTTGTTCATGTGATAGCCAGGTCGAACTTGCTCGTAACGGTCGCGCAATTCGAGAGCCAAATCCGGATCGCACTTTAAATTTGCCATCGGTGGAACTTCATCGAGTGGCGTGAGCGCGAATATTTTACCAGTCACCTTGAAAACAAGAACGTCTTTGCCAAACGGCGTGTCTTCGACAGCGCCTGACTTGCTGAGGCAATATTCACGAAATTTCTGAATGTCCATCTGAGTAAATTTGTAGCGGCCCCGAAAGCATTCGGGATCGCTACAGATTAGCGAATCCGCGAGGTGAGCATGTTCGCCAGATCCCCGATCGCCACGCGCTCCTGCTTCATCGAATCACGCTCACGTAACGTGACAGTATCGCGCAGCGCTGGATCTTTCTCGCCCAGCGTTTCGAAATCGATAGTCACGCCAAACGGAGTGCCAATTTCATCCTGACGCCGATATCGACGGCCGATGGCGCCACTCTCATCATAGAAGACGTTCATGTGCGGCCGCAGAAGATCGACAATCTCTTTCGCTTTCGCGACAAGCTCCGCGTTGTTTCTGAGCAGGGGAAATATGCCGCACTTAATTGGCGCCATCCGCGGATGAAAGCGCAGGACAAGTCGCGTTTCCATTTTCCCCTTTTCGTCGGGCGCTTCGTCTTCCGAGTACGCTTCGCAGATCAGCGCTAAAACTGTGCGGTCCACGCCCGCGCTCGGCTCGACGACATGAGGAACAAATCGCTGTTTGGTCTCTTCATCGAAATAATCGAGCGATTTGCCGCTCGCGTTTTGGTGCTGCGACAAATCGTAGTCAGTTCGATAAGCGACGCCTTCCAGTTCTTGCCGGCCGAACGGGAAATCGTATTCGATGTCGTAGGTTCCTTTTGAATAAAACGCGCGTTCTTCATCGGGAACATTTCGTGCGTGCAACTTTTTGCGCGCGATGCCGATGTTCTCGTAGAACTTGAGCCGCTCTTCGAGCCAGTAATCGAGCAGCTTCATCCCCTCTTCTGCTCGACAAAAATATTCGAGTTCCATTTGCTCGAATTCGCGGGAGCGAAATGTGAAATTCCGCGGATTAATCTCGTTGCGAAACGCCTTGCCAATTTGCGCGATGCCAAAGGGCAATTTCTTGCGCGAGACTTCAAGGATGTTTTTGAATTGAACAAAAATGGCCTGGGCAGTTTCGGGACGAAGATACGTGAGAGACGATTCGTCTTTAGTTGCCCCCACGTAGGTTTTGAACATCAGGTTGAACGGGCGCGCTTCGGTTAAATCTTTGCCGCCACAGTTTGGGCATTGTAGTGCGCCCTTTTTTTCAACCACTTGATCTGCCCGCAGGCGCGCTTTGCAGGTTCGACAATCGACCATTGGATCGCTGAACGTGTCTTCGTGGCCGCTGGCTTTCCAGACGGCGCGGTTCATCAGGATCGAGCCGTCCATCCCGACGACGTCGTCGCGTTCGTGCACCATCACGCGCCACCAATAATTCTTGAGGTTGCGCTTTAATTCGACACCGAGTGGTCCGTAGTCCCAGCAGCCGTTCAAGCCACCGTAGATTTCGCTCGACTGGAAAATGAAACCGCGCCGCTTGCACAAGCTGACGATCTTTTCCATGCGCTGAGAGTCTGGCTTGGAATCCATAAATCGGTCTATTCAGCCATAGATTTACACAGATTGCACAGATTCCGTGCACAGAAATCTGTAGTAACGGCTGTATCAGCCGCATTTCCTAATTCCGCAGGTGTCACGCCTGCCTGTATAGCATCTGCGTCGTCCGCGTTATCCGCGGTTATGTTTGCGCTTGGATCTTGATTTCCGTTTTCACCGAACTGGCGATGAAACATTGCTCGTGCGCGGCATGATTCATCTCCTCGAGCTCTTCCGGCGTGGGCTGTTTATCGCCGGAGAATTTAAGGCGCGGCCGCAGGGTCACTCGCGTAATGGCCAGTTTGCCGTCGGCATTTTTTTCCATGTAGCCGACGGCTTCATCGACATATTCGTCGAGCACGAACTTCTTTTTCGCCGCCACGGCAAGGAACGTAAGCATTTGACAGCTTGAGAGCGACGCCACAAATGCCTCCTCCGGATCAACAAGTTTTGGATTGCCCAGATAGGCCGGAGCAGCGGATGCTTGCATTTCGTGCCCGCCATCAAATCTCCAAGTGTGATCGCGTGAATATTTCTGATACTCGAACGGCTTGTCGCCGCGTTGCCAGGTGAGCATAATTTTATGTTCGGACATTCTTTTAGATAGAATGAGGCGGCCCATCGGGCAAGCGCCATGCTTGCGCTACTTTGCGCGCACTCTATTTTGTCGGCTTCTGAAAAAGGCGCGATTAGCTCAGTGGTAGAGCGCTTGCTTCACACGCAAGAAGTCGCAGGTTCGAACCCTGCATCGCGCACTCCCAAGTATGTCGCACGCGCGACGCGGGGGTGTTTCTATTTTAGATTAGTCGCAGAAATTGGGATGGTGTATTCACCCCCTTTGTACCGGACCCAAACATCGGAGCCTTGTCTGGAAACAAATTCGAGCTGTGTTCCAGCGGACAGGACTTCGCCGCCGATTGAAACGGATTGCGCAATGGCGACGGATTCCGGAGTTGCTTCAATTACTGCCGTGTCCGCCAGCTTTGCTTGTTGATCGGATTGCCGCGGCGGAGACACGGTCGATTCAATCGGGTGCGAACTAAAGAGCGATGTTGGAAATCCAACGTCAATCTCCATAAAAACTCCCAGCGTCACCGCGAGCAGAATACCGGCTAGCGTTAATCCAGCCCCCACGACTGCGAGTTGTCGCATAATCGAAGTCGTTTTTAGCCGACGGTGCGACGTCACGCGAGCAAAAAACCTAAGACTCTTTAAACTGAGCCCCAAGCCTAAATTATCTCGACGAAAACTTTTCGTTTGCCCGCAAGGGAAATAATCTGCACAAGTAGAACGCCCTATGGGTCTCATTCAGGAAGTTCTCGAAATTGTTAAGAAACGTAATCCGAACGAGCCTGAGTTCCTTCAGGCGGTTACTGAAGTCCTCGAGTCGATCGAACCAGCAGTCCAGCGCAACAAAAAATATCGCGACGGCAAAGTCCTCGAGCGCATCGTTGAGCCGGAGCGAATGATTCAGTTCCGCGTTCCCTGGGTTGATGACAAAGGGCAAATCCAAGTAAACCGCGGCTTTCGGATCCAGATGAACAGCGCCATCGGACCGTACAAGGGTGGGATTCGATTCCACCCAACCGTTAACGCCAGCATCCTGAAGTTCCTCGCGTTTGAACAGGTATTTAAGAACTCGCTTACTACGCTGCCGATGGGCGGCGGCAAGGGCGGCGCAGATTTCGATCCAAAGGGCAAATCCGATAACGAAGTCATGCGCTTCTGCCAATCGTTCATGACCGAACTGTTTCGGCACATAGGTCCCAACACTGATGTGCCGGCTGGCGACATTGGAGTGGGTCGTCGCGAGATCGGGTATCTCTTCGGCCAATACAAGCGGCTCGCAAACGAATTCACCGGCGTGCTAACCGGAAAATCACTCAACTGGGGCGGCTCGCTCATTCGCCCGCAGGCCACCGGCTACGGCGCCGTCTATTTTGCGCAGGAAATGCTTAAGACGCGCGGCGAAACACTTGAAGGTAAAGTGTGCACCGTATCCGGCGCCGGTAATGCGGCCCAGTATACCGCCAAGAAATTAAATCACGTTGGAGCCAAAGTCGTGACGATGTCCGACTCAGGCGGGTTCATCTACGACAAGGCCGGAATCACCGAAGAAAAAGTCGAGTGGATCATGCAGCTCAAGAACGTGCGCCGGCGCCGGATCAAGGAATATGCCGATCATTTCCGGGCGAAGTACGTCGCGAGCCAGCGACCGTGGAACATCAAGTGCGAGTGCGCCTTTCCATGCGCAACCCAGAATGAAATTACTAAAGATGACGCCAGGAAGCTGCTCGACAACGGCTGCTACCTGGTTTCCGAAGCCGCCAACATGCCAAGCGCTCCTGCGGCTGTTGACCTGTTTCTCGCCAGTAAAATTCTTTACGGACCCGGCAAGGCAGCCAATGCCGGTGGCGTAGCCACATCTGGCCTTGAAATGAGCCAGAACTCCATCCGCTATGCGTGGACCCGTGAAGAAGTCGATCAACGCCTCCGGCAGATCATGGCCACGATCCACAAAAATGCATGGGACACTGCCGCTGAGTACGGGCACCCGGGTAATCTTGTGGTCGGTGCAAACATCGCCGGGTTCGTGAAAGTCGCAGACGCGATGCTCGATCAAGGGGTCGTGTGACCCCTTTATGTGAGCGTGTAGGGTCGCCAGATTTCGGCTTCTAGTTTCGAACGCCGAATCAGTTGTTGTGGCAGCATCTGTTGAATCAGATTTATCGTGACAGCGGTTGTCGGCTTAAGTAGAATTGCTGGGCGAAATTTGCGTTGCTGGCCAGGTGCGAGCGCGTGAAACCTGTGCCGAATCCGAATAGTAAATGTATGAAAACCAACATTGTTGATCACGGAATGAGTAAGCGATTGAAACGAACGGCTCTCCTGATTGCTTGCCTCTCGGTCGTTATCGGCGCGGGTGGATGCGATGGTTATTACACCGGTTACCCGGGGTACGGACCTTATTACGGGCCAGCGCCGTACTACGGAGGCGGCCCCTATGGTCCAGGCTCTGTCACAGTGGCGATTGGCGATCGACCGTACTACACTCGCGGCCCAGGCTATTGGTCACGAGGGGTCTATTATGTGTGGCGCCCGGGACACTGGACGTGGCGGTACGGTCAAAGAGTTTGGATCCGTGGCCACTACGTTGTGCGCGGATAATTGACGCTCCGCTCGTTCTCTTGCGAAGGGGCACGGCCACGGTCGCATGCCCCGTTCGTTAGACAATAGGACGAACCAGTCCCCATCGGGCGAATCGGAAACGAAAGGCAGTCGCGAGACAGCCTAATCCGTAGCGCACGCTTCTGCGGAAATTGATCGACGAAGCCTCCGGCAAATACCGGGCCGGACATGTCACTTCGCCAATCGCACAGCCGAGCGCGATGACTTGCGCAAGGATCTGATTGTCGAAAACAAAGTCATCAGAATTCGCTTCCAGCGGCAGCCGTTTTAATAGCTCGCGCGAAAAGGCGCGGTAGCCCGTGTGGTACTCGGAGAGCTTCGCGCCGATGAGAAGGTTCTCTACCAGGGTAAGGAATCGGTTGGCGATATATTTCCACCATGGCATGCCGCCGCGGAGTGCGCCCCCGCCGAGAATGCGGGAACCAAGCACACACGAATAAAGTCCGCTCGCCACCAGCGCCGCCATCGCAGGGATCAACTGCGGAGTGTACTGATAATCCGGATGAATCATGATGATAATGTCCGCGCCTGCGTCGAGCGCGAGACGGTAACAGGTCTTTTGATTTGCGCCGTAGCCGCGATTTGCCGGATGGATCTCCACCTGAACGCGATCAAGTGTGTGCGCGAGTGCTACCGTGTCATCCTGGCTTGCGTCGTCTACCACGATCACAAGATCGACAATGCCATGCGCCATGACCTCGTCGTAAGTCTGGCGCAAGGTGCGCGCCGCGTTGTATGCGGGCATCACCACGACAATTTTCTGGCCGTTTAACATGGTCGTAGTCGAATATGCGTTCGAGCGCCACCTTGCAACCTCGATGATCATTTTTCACGATCCGCGTTGTCTGGAGTATTCCAGTCCCGGGCATCCGGAACGGCCGGAGCGTATTGCACGCACCCTTCCATTGCTAAGAGATCGACACCCTGAATGGGAATGGCAGGAGCCGATCGCTGCCGATGAAATCAAGTTACTGCGCGCTCATTCGTCGGAACATCTCGCATGGATTAAAAAGGCTGCGCAAGATTTCGATGCGGATACGCCAGCGTATCCGAATATTTACGAACATGCTTTGCGGTCGGCAGGCGCGGCGATCGATGCAGCAAGAACAGCGTTGCGCGGTAAGCGCGCTTTCAGTTTGATGCGACCGCCCGGCCATCACGCGACCGGCGACCGCGCGATGGGATTCTGTTACTTCAGCAATATCGCAATCGCGGCGCTTGATGCATTAGAGAATGGCGCTGAGCGCGTCGCGATTTGGGACTTCGACGCGCATCATGGTAATGGCACGGAGGCGATTGTCTCGCACAATCCGCGAATTGTGTTCGCGTCCATCCATCAATTCCCTGCTTATCCTGGAACGGGCGCAAAATCGTTCGCGAACATCCACAATTATCCCGTGGCGCCGTACACACCCCGAGCGCAACATGTCGATGTCGCCGAACGCGCTCTGGAAAAGCTATTAAAATTCGATCCCCACCTCCTCCTCGTTTCCGCAGGCTTCGACGCTTATTCCGGCGATCCACTGGTCCAGATGACGCTCGAGCAGGAGGATTTTGCGAAATTCGGAGAATGGCTGCGCAACACCGGCATTCCCACGGCGGCGATTTTGGAAGGCGGATATAGCGACGAGTTGCCCGAGTTGATCGACGCTTTTTTGACGAACTGGTCGAGCAAATAGATAGTCCGACTTTGCAGAACGGGCCGTAGCACAGCTTGGTAGTGCGCTTGAATGGGGTTCAAGAGGTCGCGGGTTCAAATCCCGCCGGCCCGATAATTTATTTTTGGCAGGGACGCACGTCCTGAGTGTCCGACTATTTGCAAAGAAGATTCGACGGACGGCTCGGAAATGCCTCCCTACCTTTTATCTTATGCTAAGCGCCGGAATCGTGGGGTTGCCGAACGTCGGCAAATCAACCCTTTTTAATGCATTGACCCGTACGCACAAAGCACCGGCAGAAAATTATCCTTTTTGCACGATTGATCCCAATCTGGGCGTCGTCACGGTGCCCGATGCCCGCCTGGCAAAACTGGCAGAAATTTCCCATTCACAAAAGATCGTGCCGACCGCGATCGAATTTGTCGATATCGCTGGCCTGGTCAAAGGCGCGAGCGCAGGCGAAGGACTGGGCAATCAATTCCTCCATCACATCCGCGAGGTGGACGCGATTGTGCAGGTCGTGCGTTGTTTCGAAAACAGCAACGTTCATCACGTTAGCCCCACGATTGATCCAATTCGTGACATTGAAGTCATTAATACCGAGCTTGTGCTCGCCGACCTGGCGTCGCTTCAGAAGCGCCACGATCGATTGCAGAAAGAAGTGCGTGCCGGCGACAAAGCGGCCAAAAATGAAGATTCGATCGTCGAAACATTAATGCCGCATCTCGACGCTGGTAAGCCGGCGATTACCGCCACATTAGCTCCGGAAGAAAAAGCAATCGCTCGCAATTTTTTTCTGCTCACATCGAAGCCGACGATTTTCGCCTGCAACGTTGCAGAATCAGATCTCGCCGTTGTAGTCGGGCGTGCTGAACACGGCCGTAACGGATCGCTTGACTCCACGGAAGCCGGGCACAGCGCCCCCGGCCATAATGCCGCGCAGCGTGTCAACGCGGTACAGGATTATGCACGACACCATTTTGCAACTGAGGCTGTCGTGGTTAGCGCGCAAATCGAGAGTGAACTGGTCGATCTTGGCGAAAATGAAGCGATTGAATATTTGCGCGGTTTGGGCATCGAAGACAGCGGCGTGAACGCGCTCATCCGTGCCGTTTATCATTTGCTCGGCCTGCGCACGTTTTTTACCACCGGCGAAAAAGAGACGCGCGCCTGGACAATTCACGCCGGTGACAAAGCGGCCGCCGCGGCAGGAGTTATCCATTCCGATTTCGAGCGCGGTTTTATCGCCGCGGAAACGATTCAGTCCGAGGATCTCGTCGCTCTTGGTTCGATCGCGAAAGCACGTGAAGCCGGAAAGCTGCGAATTGAAGGCAAAGATTACCTCGTCCGCGATGGGGACGTGATTTTCTTCCGCTTTAACGTGTGAACAGACTTTCCGCTGTACCCGCCGACATCTGGGCGGCGATGTTCGCACTTTCTCAGCGGCTCAGCGCTCGGGCTCCATAGCCTCCTGCGCGCCAAGGCGCTCCGGCGGCGGCGCGAGCGAAGTGTCTATAGTGCCGCATCGAACAAAATTCGACCGCAGTTTTCGCAGCTTACAATTTCTTTTCCTGCTTTCACCCGATGCGCGGTTTGCGTGGTCACTTTCATGTGGCAACCGGTGCAAACTTCGTGTTCGAGCGGGACAACTACCGCATCGCCTTTGCTTTTAAAAAGACGTTCGAACCGGCTCAGGAAATCCTCCTCGATCTTGCCAGCGATCTCGGCACGCTCTTTTGTTAGCTCTTCCAGACGGGACTGCAAGGTCGTTGATTTTACTTCGAGATCCTTCGTCTGCCGGGCGATTGATTCGTTGACGGTGGCGGCTCTCTTTTCTTCCGCGCCAAGTTCCGCTCTAACTTTATCCGCCTCCACCATCAATTCGAGCTCTTCGTCTTCGATTTTACGAATTTCATTTTCGTAACGCTCGATCTCGTGGCCGATTGCCTGGAACTCGTCATTCTTGCGTGTCTGATATTGCTGAGTCTTGAGCCGCGCGACGGACTCGGCACGAGTGCCCGCATCGAGTTCAAGTTT
>JBIOVE010000017.1:0-5825 GCA_044867565.1 Candidatus Udaeobacter sp.
GCCAACTCGCTTAATGAAGATCAATAAGGAAATTCGCCGGCTATCCCGTGAAATGCTTCGAGCAAGTTTCACTGATGGCCAGCTTGATTCCGGCCGGATTGCGTCACTCGTTGACTCGCTCATTGCGAGAAAACCGCGGAAGTACGTCGATGTTCTGAAAAATTACAAGCGTCTGATTCGGCTCGAAGTGGAAAAACGTCGCGCCCGAATCGAGACGGCGAGCGAGGTGGATCGCGAAGCCGGTTCGAAACTCATTGAAAATCTGAAGAAGAAATACGGCAGCGACCTGACGACTGAATTCGTCGTTAATCCCCAGCTTCTTGGCGGAATGCGCATTCGGGTTGGTAGCGACGTTTGGGATGGGTCCGTGCGCAACCGGCTCCAACGCCTCGAGCAGCAACTTTAATCAATTAAAATCATGAGCAGTATCCTCGAAGAGATCGAAACCAAAATTGAAGGCCTAAAGACAGCGACGACCAAAAGCAATGTCGGCGTCGTGCGGGAAACCGGCGACGGAGTGGCGCGCATTGAAGGCCTTAGCGACGTCATGCTTAACGAGATGATCGAATTTCCAAACGGAGTCTTCGGTCTGGCGTTGAACCTCGAAGAAACTGAAGTCGGCGCCATTTTGCTGGGCGAGACTACGAAGGTTGCGGAGGGCGACGAAGTGAGGACCACGGGCAAGCTGTTACAGGTCCCCGTGGGCAAAGCGTTGCTTGGGCGCGTCGTCAATACCCTGGGCCAGCCGTTGGATGGAAAAGGCGAGATCAAGACCGACTCGTTCTATCCACTGGAAAAAATCGCGCCGGGTGTGATCAAACGCCGCAGCGTCAGCCAACCGGTTCAGACCGGCATCATGGCGATCGACGCAATGATTCCGATTGGTCGCGGACAGCGCGAACTGATTATCGGTGACCGCGCGACTGGGAAAACGACTATTGCAATCGACACGATCATCAGCCAGGCGCGGCTTAATAAAGCCGGTGAAAAGGGAGAGTTAAAGGATTATCGGCCGCTTTACTGTATTTACGTCGCGGTCGGCCAGAAGAATTCCAACGTGGCCCGCGCGCTGGCCGTTCTCGAAAAAGAAGGCGCAATGCCATACACGACGATCATCTCCGCGCCTGCGTCCGACACGGCCACGAACCAGTATCTTGCACCATTTGCGGGCGCAGCAATGGGCGAGTGGTTCATGGATAATGGCATGGATGCGCTCATCATTTACGACGATTTGTCGAAACACGCCGTCGCGTATCGCCAGGTATCGCTTGTATTAAAACGCCCCTCTGGGCGCGAAGCTTACCCGGGGGACGTCTTTTATTTACATTCTCGCTTGCTCGAGCGAAGTGCGCGCGTCGCGGAAGAATTTGGTGGTGGCTCGCTTACCGCTCTTCCGATCATCGAAACGCAAGCCGGCGACGTCTCCGCGTACATTCCCACCAATGTGATCTCCATCACTGACGGACAGATTTACCTCGAGACCGACCTTTTTTATCAAGGCATTCGGCCGGCCATTTCCGTTGGCCTCTCAGTGAGTCGTGTTGGATCTGCGGCGCAAATCAAAGCAATCAAGCAAGTGGCAGGCAAAGTGAAGCTCGACCTCGCCCAATATCGCGAGCTTGCCGCCTTCGCGCAGTTTGGTTCCGATCTCGACGCCGCAACCAAGGCGCGTCTCGATCGCGGCCAGCGCATTGTCGAGCTGTTCAAACAGAAACAATACAATCCGATCCCGGTCGAAGAGCAGGTCGCCGTGATGTGGGCGATGCAAAACGGATATATCGATCCTGTGCCGGTCGAACGGGTAAAGGAATTTCAAACCAAGCTCCAGGATTACCTGCAAACACGTAAGGCGAGCTTGCTCGCGTCGATCCGCGACAAGAAACAACTCGATAAAGAGATGGAGTCGCAACTGAAAGCTGCGCTCGAGGAATTCAAGGCGACCTGGCGATGATATCGACGTTATGCGTTCTCCGGAAGATATTGCGTTTCAACTTGCGGCTGAGGAGTTTGCCAAATTGAGATTGCGAATTAGAGCTTCAACCTTGACGTCACAATCTGTGATCTCAAATGCCCACAATGATCCACGAAAATTGCTGTGGACCTTTATTGAGCATTCTTCTGTAGAGGCAGCCGCGTCGGCTGCAATAACACGAAATCTCGCAGGTGACACGCCCGCCGTTACAGCCGCCTAACGACCCATGGCAAACACGCAGGACATACGACGCCGGATCAAATCGATTCGCAACACCGCGCAGATTACGAAGGCCATGCAGATGGTGGCCGCGTCCAAGATGCGTAAGGCGCAGCAGCATGCGCTGGCCGGCCGGCCGTATGCAGCGTTGATGAATAAGGTCCTGGTCTCGCTGCAAAAACGCACCGACCCGCGGTTTCATCCGCTTCTCCACATTCGCCCGGTTAAAAAGGAACTCGTTTTGATCATTAGTACGGACAAAGGACTCGCCGGCGCCTTAAATACGAACCTTTTCCGCGAAGCTGCGAACTTTGACTCGGCGAAGACCGCGTTCGTAGTGACTGGCAAGAAAGCGCGGCAGTTCGTCGCGCGCACGAAGCGCGAGTTGCTTGCCGATTTCGAATTGAAGGACGCGCCGAGTTTTGTCGAAACCAAACCGATCTCGAAATTTTGCACGGAAAAGTTCCTCAATCACGAAGTGGATAAAGTCTCCGTGCTTTACACGCATTTCATCAACACGATCAACCAGCGCCCGGTCGTGCAAACGTTGCTGCCAATCAGCAGCTTCGACCTTCCGCAGAAACACGAGGGGACGGACGCAAGCGAGACCGCAGATCCGATGATCGGCTACATTTTCGAACCGAATGCGGAGACGGTTCTCGATGTGATGCTGCCTTACTACCTTCAGTATCAGGTTTTCCAGATGATCCTTGATGCGCGTGCTTCCGAGCACAGCGCGCGCATGGTCGCGATGAAAAATGCCACCGATAATGCAAACCAATTCATCAAGGACCTGACGCTGGAATACAACAAGATGCGCCAGGCCGGCATCACCACTGAGTTGCTTGAGATCGCGACCGCGCAAATGGCGCTCGGCTCTTAATCAGTTTTATGAATACAGGAAACATTGTTCAGGTTATCGGTCCAGTTGTGGACGTGGAATTCCCGCACGGCAACGGTTTGCCAAAAATTTATAACGCGCTCGAGATCGAGTACGAAGTCAACGGCAGCCCGACCAAGCTGACGCTCGAAGTTCAGCAGCACCTGGGCGAAAACTGGGTGCGCTCCATCGCCATGTCTTCCACGGAAGGTCTCAAACGCGGGATGAGTGTGACTGATACGGGTGGGCCAATCAGCGTTCCGGTAGGCGAAGGGGTGCTTGGACGCCTTTTCAATGTAACGGGCGATCCGGTTGATGGTCGCGGTCCCGTGAAATTTGACAAGCGTTATCCGATCCACCGCAAAGCACCCGATCTGACCGAGCAGGACACGAAAGTGCAAATCCTCGAGACGGGAATCAAGGTGATTGACTTGATTTGTCCGTTCTCGAAAGGAGGGAAGGTCGGCGCGTTTGGAGGGGCCGGTGTTGGCAAGACCGTCATCATCATGGAACTCATCAATAACATCGCCAAAGGTCACGGCGGTGTGTCGGTATTTGCCGGAGTGGGCGAACGCAGCCGCGAAGGCAATGATCTATATAACGAAATGAGTGAGGCCGGCGTGATCGATCAAAAAGATTTGTCGAAATCGAAAGTGGGAATGGTATTCGGCCAGATGAACGAGCCGCCTGGTGCGCGCCTGCGTGTGGGACTTTCCGCGCTCGCGATGACGGAATTTTTCCGGGACGAGCGCAACCAGGACGTGCTTCTTTTCATCGATAATATCTTTCGGTTTTCCCAGGCAGGTTCAGAGGTTTCGGCGTTGTTAGGCCGCACCCCGTCCGCGGTCGGTTATCAGCCAACGCTTTCGGCTGAGATGGGCGACCTGCAGGAACGAATTACCTCAACCAACAAAGGGTCGATTACATCATTCCAAGCCGTTTATGTTCCAGCGGATGATCTCACCGACCCTGCGCCGGCGAACACCTTCGCCCATCTCGATTCGACGATCGTTCTCGAGCGATCGATTGCCGAGCTTGGAATTTATCCGGCGGTCGATCCGCTGGCATCGACATCCAAATCGCTCGCACCGGAAATTGTCGGCGAAGAGCATTACAATGTCGCGCGCGGCGTGCAGCGCGTTCTGCAGCGTTACAAGGATCTGCAGGACATTATCGCCATTCTGGGCATGGACGAGTTAAGTCCGGAGGACAAGCTTACCGTGTATCGCGCGCGGAAGATCCAGCGTTTCCTGAGCCAGCCATTTCACGTGGCTGAGGTTTTCACCGGTAGCAAAGGTCAGTACGTCTCGATCCCGGAAACGGTCCGCGGCTTCAAAGAAATCCTCGATGGCAAACATGACGATGTGCCTGAACAGAACTTCTACATGAAGGGCAACATTGATATGATTAAGGAAGGTTGAAGCGTTGAAGAGTTGAAAATGGAAACTAAAATGTTGGCTCATGTGCAGTTTCAGCGATTTAACCATTCGTCATGACCCTCAAGCTCGAAATCGTGACGCCGGAGACAAAGATCTACTCCGAAGACGTGGACATGGTCACGTTGCCCGGTTCCGAGGGTGAGCTCGGAGTTTATCCCAAACATGTCCCGCTGCTAACTACATTAAAACCAGGCGAATTACGCGTCGTCCAAAATGGACGCGAAACCGCGCTGGCGATTGGGGAAGGCTTTGTGGAGATTAAAGCTGACGCCGTTTCGGTTTTGACCGACATGGCGTTGGAAGCTGAGAAGATCGACGTCGCTGCGGCCGAAGCCGCTGTCGAGCGCGCCAAGGCCGCGATGAAGGAAGACCACACTTCCGAGGAAGTGGCAGCCATTCAAGCGTCGTTGCAAAAAGCGCTCGCCCAGTTGCACGTCAAGCGCCGCCGCCACCACGGGTAACTGGTCTGGGGAGCGCACGCGGCTCGCGTGCTGATCTCGGCGGCTCGCCGAGATGAACTTTTTCTGCTAAAGACATCCGATGCGCGTTCCGGAAATGCTCGGGATCATCGCTGGCAACGGCGTCTATCCGCGACTGCTTGCTCACAGCGCACGCAAAGCGGGGGTGCTAAAAATCGTTGCCGCTGCATTTACGGATGAGACCGATCCCACCCTCGCTGAGCATGTCGATTTAATCGAATGGATGCGCGTTGGCCAACTCAGTCGCCTGCTTAAGTTTTTTCGCGGCGAGGAGGTTCACCATGTAATCATGGCAGGACAGATTGCGCCGAGAAATCTTTTCGATTTACACCCCGACTGGAAAGCGCTGCTGGTCCTGGCGAAGCTCAAACAGCGCAATGCCGAATCGATTTTCGCAGCGACAGCGGACGAATTGGCGAAAATAGATGTCGATCTTTTGCCGGCTACGACATTTCTCGAAGATTCGCTGGCGCGCTCCGGGTTAATTGCAGGACCGAAATTATCGCGTCGCGAACAAGAAGATGTCGATTTTGGCTGGAAAATCGCCAAGGAAATCGCGCGTTTCGATATCGGACAAACCGTCATCGTGAAGAACGGAACGATCGTCGCGGTCGAAGCATTCGAGGGAACCAACGATGCGATCAAGCGCGGCGGCGCGCTTGCGCGCAAAGGCGCGGTCATGGTCAAAGTCGCCAAACCTAACCAGGATATGCGCTTCGATGTGCCAGTTATCGGCGTCGAAACACTGCGCGTTGCCGCCGAGGTAAAACTGCGCGTCATCGCCGTTGAAGCTGGACGCACGTTGATGCTCGAGCGCGATGCGATTGTCGATCTCG
>JBIOVE010000018.1:0-2844 GCA_044867565.1 Candidatus Udaeobacter sp.
CAGCTCTACTCGCTCTTCGCTTCAAAAAATGAAATCGCGGAGATGCGAGAGCGGTTTGAAAAAGGCGGCACCGGCTACGGCGATTTCAAAAAACAACTCTTCGAAAAGCTCTGGGAATATTTCGCGCTCATGCGAAAACGCCGCGAAGAGATCCTCGAAGACAAATCGTACATTGACAATGTGCTTGCGCACGGCGCGAAACGCGCAAACGAAGTTGCCGATAAAGTGATGAAACGAGTGCGCGATGCCGTGGGCCTGTAGCGACGGTTCCAGACCGCCGCTACAGTTCCCACAAATGGCGGCTATTCGTTTTCACATCGTGCCGAATGCGAGACAGAGCAAGATCATGGGTGTGCATGATGGAGCGATCAAGATCAAGCTGCGCGCTCCCGCAGTCGAAGGGAAAGCGAATGCAGCGCTTCGCAGTTTCCTGGCCGAACAATTAGAGGTTCCTGAGCGGAACATTGTGCTTAAGCGCGGCCAGAAATCGCGCGAGAAGCTGATTCGCATCGAAGGATTTAGCGAAGAAGATGCGCGACGCCGTTTGCTGGCATTGACGCAACATTAGCGGCTAATGCCCGTCGATATATACTGCCGGCATGATTACCGGCGCACACGTCCTGTTGTACAGCAAAGATCCGGAAGCAGATCGAGCGTTCTTCCGCGACATCCTAAACTTTCGCTCCGTCGATGCAGGCAGCGGATGGTTGATTTTCGCCCTGCCTCCGGCAGAACTCGCGGTTCATCCTTCCATGGACAATTTCGTGCAAGCTCACGCAGAACATCAGCTGCTTGGCGCCATCCTGTATCTCATGTGCAATGATTTGGATGAGGTGATCAAGAAGCTGAAATCCAGGAACGTAGGCTGCACGGAAATAGAAACAGCCGAATGGGGAATCAAAACCACGGTCAAGCTTCCGAGCGGGGGCGAGATCGGTCTTTATCAGCCAACTCACCTGACGGCGCTCGATCTCGGCTTAATTTAAGACCTGAAAAGAAGCTTCCGTTGCTCGGTGACGATCCTCCTCGAATCTTCTTGCACCTCAAAGAAAGTTCGTCGCGCCGGGACAGCGCGACCAGCACGTGAGACGCGTGCGATACCCAGGTGTCAGCGGCCTCGAGTTTGGCGGGCTGGTTTGGTTTGCTCGGGCGCCTTCGCCTCGATTTTTGCAGCGGAATCGCGGTAGAACAGGACGCCGTGCGCGCGCAAATTCCTGATCAACGCATGTAAATCATTCGCCAACTGCTGGTCGTTTAAGAGCGCCGTTACCAAGCCTTTGCCTTGCGTTGCGCTGCGCAGCACTTTGCGCGCGTCGGCAATAGCGTTCTGCAGATTATCGGCGGCTTTTTTCGCTGACGTCATGGTTGAATCCGCCTGCTCAATTACTCCATCCAATTTCTTCGAGGATTCCGCCAGCGCACCGGTAGCCTGGCTCAAATGCTCCATACTCGACTTCAGATTTTCCATGTTTGTCGAAGAGAGCGTGTCTTGATTCAAACGGTTCACAGTCGTGTCGATCTTTTGCACGGTTCCGCGGAGATCGCCCACAAGGGCGCCGCCTTCGCGCGTGAGATCGTCAATACCGGTCTCGCGCGCACCGCTGATGTATGTGTTCGGTGGCAGATAAGCCTTCGGTTGCCCGGACGGCATCGTTACATTTACGAACCGATCGCCGAGTAAACCGGAACTTCCAACCGTGAATTTGGCCCCCTCAGGGACTTTAATGTAATCATAGATTTTCAGCGGCACAGCCACGCCACTGCCTTCACGAACCAGCCGTGGACCGCCGGCGACCTTTCCAATTCTCGCTCCGGCGAGCAAGACATCGGAGCCTTTCAACAATCCGCTCGCATCGTTGAAGCGAACGGTGAGGGCATAATAAGTCTTGAAACCTTCCCCTAGCCTGCCGAATTGCACGACCAGCGCCCCTAACATCGCCAATCCCACAAAAACGAAAATGCCGACTTTAAATTCCAAACCTCGCTCGTGCCGATTCATCTTGAACAACTCTCAACCCCGAAAGGTTCCGGGGTCAACTTTTTCGCATCAGCGGATCTATTTCACCCGTTCAGGCATGCGACCTGTGCGACCCATCGGTCGCATTCTGTTCGGACCGTCCGAGCAGGAAATCCTGGATCAACGGATCGCTCGACTGCTGGAGTTCGGCCGACGTTCCATGAAAATAAATTCGGCCCTCGTGCAGGTATGCGATTCGGTCGGCCACGTGAACCGCATTTTTCATATCGTGAGTTACGACAACGCTGGTCACGCCGAAGCGCCGCTGCAACCGGCGAATCAATCGATTGATGCTGTCCGCGACCACGGGATCAAGCCCTGATGTTGGCTCATCGTACAACACGCAGGAAGGCCGGCGAATAATCGAACGCGCGAGACCGACGCGCTTCTTCATTCCGCCACTCAGGCTCACAGGCATCTTCGCTTGCTCGCCTTCCATTTCCATCACTTCGAGCATCTCGTTTACCTTCGCGCGCAAGATTTTCGGGTCACGTTCACCGGCCTCGCGCAATGGGAAAGCGATGTTTTCTTCCACGGTCATCGAATCAAAAAGCGCGCCACCTTGAAAAAGAATGCCAACCTTCTGCCGGATCGCCCCGAGCTGGCGCTCATTCATCTCGATGATGTTTTGCCCGTCGATCCAGATTTCCCCAGAGTTCGGTCGCATCAGTCCGACGAGATGTTTAAGCAAAACGCTTTTGCCGCCGCCGCTCCGTCCAATGATGGCGAGGGTCTCGCCCTTCGCGACCTCGAAATCGACCCCTCGCAGGATTTCCTGCCGGTCAATTTTCTTCGTCAATGCGCGCACCTCGATCATTGGCGAAGAC
>JBIOVE010000019.1:0-6203 GCA_044867565.1 Candidatus Udaeobacter sp.
GTGGATGGATCGGGTCGTGTTGTCCGTGCTGGCATCAGCGCCAAAATCGATTCTGCGCCGAGCGGAACACATTATGTGGGTGCGCCAATGAGGTGGTTTATGCGATTAACGGGAGAAGGCGTTGGAATGCATGTTGGGATCTTGCCAGGATATCCCGCATCACATGGTTGTATTCGGATGCCGCCAGACGGAGCGAAGCTATTTTACGATAATGTAAAAGTCGGCACCCCAGTGGACGTAGGCGACTTTTGAGGCGTAGCACAGGCATGCTGCCTGTGGCGCCGGCGTGCGCCTCGCTCGACGGAATTATGCAATTAATTTTCTGCGCAGCAGGTCGAATGCTGCCTGCGCCGCCAGTTGCTTAAACGTCTCGCGGTCGCTCGGGAAAAATAATTTCTTTCCGACGATTTCAGCCGGCGCGGCCAGTGAAATGTAAACCGTTCCGACTGGTTTTTCGGGCGAACCACCGGACGGTCCGGCAATTCCGGTTGTGGCAACGCCGTAGGTCGATCGTGCCCGCATGCGCGCGTGTTGGGCCAGCGCGCGCGCGACCGGCTCGCTCACAGCGCCGTGCTTCTCGATTAACTCGGGATCGACGTCCAACATGTCGATTTTGGCCTGATTCGCATAACAAATGTATCCAGCGAGGAAAACCGACGATGCGCCCGGAATGTTTGTGATGCGATTTGCCAGTAATCCGCCCGTGCACGACTCCGCGATCGCCAGCGTCTCCCTTCGATCGGTGAGGAGCTTCATGAGCACTTCCTCGAGAGTTTCGTCATTTGTGGAGAAGATCGATAATCCCAGCTCGTTCTTGATGATCGCGTCCGCACGCGAGACTGCATCAGATTCGCCGATGATCCGGACATCGACTTCGCCGGGGCGGGCGCAATAGCCAAGCTCAATCCCCGGAATGGCGAGAACCTTGTCGCCGATTGCCTCCTCGACAATCGATTCACCGACACACGCAATTTTATAGAGCCGCCGTTCGATCGAAGCGCGGACCTGGACAATCGAGCGCAAGATCGACATCACAGATTGCCGAAAAATCGGCTGAAGCTCGCGCGACGGCCCGGGCAGAACAAAGATATGCGGCGAAAGGATCGAGGGATTGATGTTTGCCCTCAGGTACAGGCCGGAGGCGCTTCCGTTTTCATTTGGAAGAACCTGAGCGCCAACAGGAACTTGAGCCTGCCGGCCAATGCGGGAAGTCCATTTGATTCCGCGCGCCTCCAATCTCTGCTTTAGCGAGGTCAACAGCTCCGAACTCTTTCGGAGTTCCAACCCAAGTAAATCTGCGACGATTTCCCGCGTGACGTCGTCGCTGGTCGGACCCAACCCGCCGGTCACAAATAGAATCTCAGAGCGCGCAAATAATTCCGCGAGAGTATCTCCAATCGCCTTACCGTCCGGAACCGTGCGCTGTTCGTTGATGCGCAGTCCGAGCGGCAAAATTTCGTGAGCGATAAACGCCAGATGTGCGTCCTGAACGTCGCCGAGTAAAAGTTCCGTACCGGTATTGAGAATAACCACTCTCATTTCGCGTGCTGGAGTTGCCGCGAGCAGAAGAAACGTCCAACGCTCAACGCCGAACGCCCGATGTCAAGGTCAGAGGGCGAAATCTGAATTCAACGTTAGGCGTTGAATGTTGGACGTTCGATGTTTTTCGTGGAATTACGCCGCGTCTTTATCTTGTTTCTTGCGAA
The DNA here is from genome assembly GCA_044867565.1 of Candidatus Udaeobacter sp. GTDB lineage: Bacteria > Verrucomicrobiota > Verrucomicrobiia > Chthoniobacterales > UBA10450 > Udaeobacter. Next base: position 1,707 of record JBIOVE010000019.1, read on the forward strand.
TGAGGGGAAGCTTTTTGCCTTCCACCACAGCACGATTGATCGTGACCTCGGCGATATCTTCACGACTCGGTACATCGTACATGATATCGAGCATGATTCGCTCAAGCATTGAGCGCAACGCGCGCGCCCCTGTTCCCTTGGTGACCGCCTGTGCTGCCAGCGCGCGCAAGGCGTCCTTTGTCACCGTCAGCCTCACACCTTCCATTGAAAAGAGCTTTGTGTACTGCTTGACCATCGCGTTCTTTGTTTCGGTCAAAATCGCCACCATTTCTTCCTCGGTCAGCGCATTGAGAGAGCTGACAACTGGCAACCGCCCGATGAATTCAGGAATCATTCCGAAAGCGAGCAAGTCTTCCGGTTCAACATGGCGGATGGCTTGCTTTCGCAACGCGTCCTCGACTTCGAGGGTCGGACTCCCAAAGCCCATTACCTTCTGGCCGATGCGTTTTTGAATAATTTTGTCCAGTCCGATGAACGCGCCGCCACAAATGAAGAGGATTTTCTCCGTGTTGACCTGGATATATTCCTGGTGCGGATGTTTGCGGCCACCTTGCGGCGGAACATTGCAGGTGCTGCCTTCCAGGATCTTCAGGAGCGCCTGCTGAACGCCTTCGCCAGAGACATCGCGCGTGATGCTCACGTTGTCGGTCTTGCGACCGATCTTGTCGATCTCGTCGATGTAAACGATGCCGATCTCGGCACGTTTCACATCGTAATCGGCATTTTGCAACAGTCGCAAAATGATGTTCTCCACGTCTTCGCCCACGTAGCCCGCTTCGGTCAGAGTAGTCGCGTCGGCGATGCAGAATGGGATATCGAGAATCCTGGCCAGTGTCTTGGCCAGCAAGGTTTTGCCCGAGCCGGTTGGCCCGATTAGCAAAATGTTGCTCTTCTCAATTTCAACTTCCGCAAGCGGATCCGGCTGAAACGCTGCCGATGAATCGGCGGGCGTCGAAGTTTGCAGCACGCGTTTATAGTGGTTGTGCACCGCCACCGAGAGCGTCTTTTTGGCTGTGTCCTGACCAATTACATATTGATCAAGCGAACGCCGGATGTCTGCCGGCTTGGGCACGCGGATGTTGGAGGACTGGCGTCGCGCATCCTCGTTGAGTTCCTTATCGAGGATGCTTTTGCAAACGTTAATGCAACTGTCGCAGATATAAACGCCCGGCCCGGCAATTAATTTGCGCACCTCGGCGTGGCTCTTGCCACAAAACGAGCACATTGTGAGATTGGAAGCGCGGGCCATATTTGCTTGTTAGAAAAGGAGCTCTTATCCCCCAGCCTTGCGCGGTAATGCGGCCTCGGCAACGGCCACTGATCGGTCCCCGGAAGGCGGTGTCGCACCGTCGAGCAGCTTCACTTCCTTTCGAGATTTGATCACTTCATCCACCAGACCGTAGGCTTTCGCCTCCTGGGCGGACATGTAATAATCGCGGTCTGAGTCTAACCGCACCTGCTCCTCGGGTTTGCCAGTGTGGTGCGCGATAATGCCGATAAGACGCTTTTTGAGCTTGAACATGTAATCGACCTGACGCTCCACGTCACTCGCCGCGCCTTGCGCGCCTCCAGAAACCTGATGAATCATGATATCTGAGTTTGGAAGCGCGAAGCGTTTACCCTTGGTTCCGGCGCAAAGCAAAACCGCTGCCATGCTCGCGGCCATGCCCAGACAGTAAGTCGTCACATCGCAGGTGAGGAACTGCATCGTGTCGTAAACCGCGAGCCCAGCCGTTACGGAGCCGCCCGGCGAATTAATATAGATGTTGATGTCCTTTTTCGAATCCTCCATTTGCAGGAAGAGCAATTGCGCAATGACCAGATTGGCAATGTGATCGTCCATCGGCGTCCCGATGAAAACGATGCGATCTTTGAGCAGCCGCGAGTAAATATCGTAGCTGCGCTCGCCCCGGCCGGTCTGCTCCACGACCATCGGAATCAGCACCGATTGCGATCGATTTTTACTGGATACGCTCATGATTTTTCTTCCACCACAGCGGGTTCTTGGATCTGTTCGACGCTAACATTCGCCTTCAGGAAATCAAGCGTCTTACCAAGCAGAATCTGTTCCGCGATATTGTTCAAGGCATCATGCTCTTGCAGTTCCTGACGCATTTTCTCTGGAGAAATGTTATACCGTGCGGCTTCCTCGCGGATTCGTGTATCGATGTCTTGGCGCGAGGTTTCGATCTTTTCGCGTTCGGCAATCCGGTGCAGAATGAAATTGGTCTTTAACCGGTGAGCGGCAAGGCCCGCGGCGCTCTCTATCAGCTCTTTCTCTTTCTCCTTCAACAGCTCATCAGGAATGCCGCGTTCCCGATTTCGTTGCACCAGCTCTCCTAAAACGCGCCTCGTTTCGTTTTTCAGCAAGGCAGGCGGCAACTCGAAACTAATGTGCTCGTGCAAGTACTTTACGATTTGCGCTTCCTTCGCGCGTTCGATCTCATGCTCCTTTTCGTGTTCGAGATCGTGTTCGATCATGTGGCGAAGGTCGACGAGCGTCTTTCCGGGAACCAGCTTGTCTGCCAACGCGTCATCGAGCGCGGGGAGAACTTTCTCCCTTATCTCTCGTAAAGTGACCGCGTAGCTTGCCTCCCTGGCCGCGAGTTCTTTGACCAGAAAATCAGGCGGGAAAGCAACTGTGATTTTCCGGGTTTCATCGCGTTTCAGCCCGATCATCTGTTCGCAAAATCTGGGAAGGAAATTATCGGGCGCGAGATGCAGCCAGAACTTTTTGCCCCCGTGCAGGTTCTTGCTCGCTTGCGGCGCAATCTCGCTGATCGCCTTGCCGTCGATCGAGCCGTCAAAGTCAATTACCGCAAAATCTCCCATTCGCAGCTCGCGCTCCGGAACATCGACAAAATCTGCAGATTGATTCCGCAGGCGTTCCAGCGCCGCATCGACCTCTGCCCCGGAGACCTTTGTCTCGGGCAACTGCACAGGAATGTTCTTGTATTCCGGCACCTCGAACTCTGGCGCGGTCACCACTGTCGCGCGAAAGCGCATCGACTTGTCCTCGCTGACCTGGACGTCTTGGATGTTGGCCAATGAAGCAACGCGCAATTGCTGTTGCTCGATGGCTTCGTGATAACTTTTCGAAACGAGCTTCTTGGTCAGCTCATCCTGAATTTCTTTGCGAAATCTTTTCTCAATGACTGCGCGGGGCGCTTTACCGGGCCGATAACCAGGAATCTTGGCTAATCGCGCAAAGCTATTGGCGATTGCGTCCCATTCCTTTGACACCTCTTCGGGCGGCAACTCGACTTGCAGCGTGGAAACAGACCCGGGCTGTGTTTCAACCTCGACTTTCATGAATGGCCTTACTGTAGCGGCGCTCTATGAGCGTCGCATTAAGTTTCATTCGCCCGCGACAGGACACGCTCGCCTCGCACGTAAACGGAATGGATTTGCGGGAAACCAAACCAATACGCGATCTCGCGATAATCTTCGCAGTCGAAGATCGCAAAGTTGGCAAGCTTCCCCTGTTCGAGTGAACCGATCTTGTCGCCACGATTGAGACTGTACGCCGCATTGATTGTCGATGCCGTCATTGCCTCTGCCGGCGACATTTTCATTTGCGTGCACGCCAGCGAGAGCATCATCGGCATGGATGGGCTTGGGGACGAACCGGGGTTAAAATCCGTCGCAATAACGACAGCCAGCCCGGCTTCAATCATTTGCCGCGCGCGCGGGTAGCATGTCGATCCAAGCGTATAGACGGACCCCGGCAGCAAAACTGGCTGCACGCCTGAGGTTTTCATCGCCGCGATCCCGTCACCGTTGGTTTTTTCCAAGTGATCCGCCGTTATCGCTTCCAATTCCGCGGCCAATTTTGCGCCGCCGCAATTGGTGAGTTGATCGGCATGAATTCGCAGCTTGAGTGCATGTTTTCTTGCAGCGATCAAAATCTTTCTCGATTGCTCAACGTCGAAATAACCGCGCTCGCAAAAAACATCGCAAAATTCCGCCAACTTTTCTGACGCAATGCGCGGCATCATCTCATTAATCACAATAGCGACATAATCGTGTGTTGAATATTCGCGCGGAATCGCATGCGCGCCCAGGAACGTCGGCACAAACTCGAACCGGGTCTCGTCATTTAGCCGGCGAATCACGCGCAACATCTTTAGCTCGTCCTCGAGCGTGAGTCCGTAACCCGATTTCGCTTCAACAGTTGTCGTGCCGCATTCTAAGAACCAGTTGGCATGCTTTTTAGCTTGGTTGAGAAGTTTCACTTCACTTGCCGCGCGTGTCTTTTCAACGGTTGACCAGATTCCGCCGCCCGCAGCCGCGATTTGCTCATAAGTTTCACCGTGTGCGCGGCGCTCGAAATCATCGAGACGACTTCCCGCAAAAATCGGGTGCGCGTGGGCGTCAACAAACCCGGGCAAGACGACCCGACCACCAGCGTCAATGATTTGACTCTGACGCGTGCGTTTCTCAATCTCGGCGCTCGATCCAATCGCCACGATCACTCCATCGTGAACCAGCATTCCC
>JBIOVE010000020.1:0-3494 GCA_044867565.1 Candidatus Udaeobacter sp.
TGACAGATGAGGACGGTCATGCCTGGCTCGATGAACACATGCATCGCGCCGAACAATTCATCTATGTTTTTTACGCGCTCGCTGTTCTGAGCGCTGCTGCCATTGCGGCTCCGGTCAAATGGCCAAAAGCGGCCGGGCCGCTCGCTATTTCCGTGCTTCTCCTCGGCGCCGCAGCCTTTGGCGCGGCAACACACATCGCCTACGCCGGCGGGCGAATTCGTCATCGCGAATTCCGGAACGAACCGCCTCCGCCGATTAGACCCGAACACGAGCACGATTAAATCGACGTTGTAGGACAGGCGCTCCGCTTGTTGGGTTTTTGGATGGGCAAGCGAAGCACGTGCCCTACAATTTGCCGCCGTGACAACTGAGCTGAATCGCGCTGAACGCGAGGTCGAAGAACGCAGCGTTGCGCTCAAAAAGCCGCTGGGCCTGCGTGACCTCGTCCTGACGCAGATCGTCTTTGTCGTCGGCTCAAGCTGGGTCGGCACCGCCGCCAAGCTTGGTCCATCACATCTCTTTTTCTGGGCGCTTGCGATTTTACTTTTCTACATTCCACAAGCTGCCGTGGTCATTTACCTGAATCGGCTCATGCCGCTCGAAGGCGGGATTTATCAATGGGCAAAGTTTGCGTTTAACGAGTTCGCCGGATTTATCGTGGCATGGAATCTGTGGCTACTGTCGATCATGGTGATTGCGTTGGGGGGAATGTTTATCACAACGAATCTCTCCTACGCCGTGGGTGAAGCAGGCGCTTGGATGCGAAGCAGCCCTTGGTGCGTCTCGCTCATCAGTTGCGCGTTGGTGAGTGGCCTCGGCTGGACCGGTGTTCGCGGATTAGCAATAGGCAAATGGGTGCACAATATCGGCGGGTTCGCCATGCTGCTGGCTTACGCCACGCTGATTGTCTTGCCGTTTGTTAGTCTCGCCCGCGGCGATTTAAACGCATATCGCCCGCTTCAAATCGCGGCGCCGGCAATGTCGATCTTTTATTGTTTCAATATCTTCACCAAGCTGGCGGTCGGCGCGCTGAGCGGCTTCGAATACGTCGGTATTTTGGCTGGCGAAACTCGCTCACCGGCGCGCAACATCGGCCGCTCCGTCATTATCGCTGCTCCGATCATCGCGCTGATGTTCATCCTGGGAACAAGTTCGGTTCTCGCTTTCATTGGAGATAATCAAATCGATTTGATTGGGCCCGTGCCGCAGACATTGCGACTCGGCCTGCATTCATTCCGAATCGCCGCCGCGATCGCCTCCGTAGCGATTCTGCTGATGACGGTGCGCTCGATTTCTTCGATGAGCATTCATTTCACCGGCAGTTCGCGGCTCCCAATGGTGGCCGGATGGGATCACCTGTTGCCGGCCTGGTTTTCCCGTCTGCATGCGCGCTACAAAACGCCTGTCAATTCAATCGTCTTCGTCGGCGCGATTACGCTGGTGATTGCTCTCTCGAGTCAGATCGGTGCGGGAATGCAAGAAGCATTTCAACTCGTCGATAACGCCGCCAACGTTTTTTATGGAATTGTCTATGCCGTGATGTTCGCGATCCCAATCATGGGCGCGGCCGCGGTACGCGCCAAAGCGCGCGCCTGGCTGCGACTCGCAGCCGCTTGTGGTTTGGCCGTTTCCCTGCTCGCGATCTTCTTCACCATTTATCCGATCATTGACGTGCCTAGTCCGTTAATTTTCGCCGCAAAAATCATTTCGGTGACGCTGATTGCGAATGCTATCGGCGTAGCAATTTTCGCGCTCGGTGAGAGAAGGCGACGAGCTGTGCTCAGATAGAGCAGCTTTCAGCCACCCACTGCAAATAATCGGGCAATCCCGTAGCTACTGGAACGAAGATTATTTCCGGCACTTCGTAAGGGTGAAGTGATCGCAATTTTTCCTGAAAAGCTGTTTGTCGATCCGGCGTGGTCTTGAACAAGACGATTACTTCGCCGGCGGTTTCGATTTTGTCTTTCCAACGATAGATCGAGTGAACAGCCGGAATGATGTTGGCACATGCCGCCAACTTTTCCGCAACCAGCGTGTGCCCGATGCGATCCGCAGTCTCCGCGTCCGGAAAAGTGCTGATTGCCAGTAAAACTTCCTCGGCCATTTGTTTAGGCCAGCACGGGCGCGCCCAAACGGCCAGGCGCCTCGCTACGCCTGACCGGCTCGGTCCGGCAAATCCAGCCACCGCCCAGCACAAGATCGCCGTCGTAGAAAACCGCAGCTTGTCCGGGTGTTACTGCTCTCTGTGCTTGGTGCAATCGCACGCGCGCGCGTCCATTCTCCAGAGAGGTCAATGTCGCAGCCGTACCAGGATGACTATAGCGAATTTTCACGGTGGCTTCGATTTCGCTGCTGTAGCCGGGGGCGTTGACCCCGGCAATTGGGTGCCAGTTCACGCGATCGACTTCGAATTCGTCGACCACCAAATCGTCAACATCTCCGACGATCACACGATTTGTCACTGGATCGAGATCGACAACATATCGCGGCCGCGGCGAACCGCCCGGCAATCCCTTGCGCTGACCGATAGTGAAAAGCTCAATGCCGTCGTGTTCGGCAATAAAATTTCCATCGACATCGTAAATCTCGCCGCGATGAAACTCATCTTCTCCTAGATGCGAGCGCAAAAATGCCTTGTAATCGTTGCCGGGAACAAAGCAGATTTCCTGGCTGTCGATCTTCTCCGCAACCCTAAGCCCTAACGAGTGCGCGATTTCGCGGATTTGCGGTTTAGTCATTTTGCCCAGCGGCGTGAGGGCGCGCCGAAGCTGTGGCTGCCGCAAACTAAATAGAAAATAGGACTGATCTTTGCGTGGATCGACGCCTTTGCGCAGAACGGCATAGCCGGGGTCATCGCCCCCAGCTACAGAATGCTCGATGATCGCATAATGGCCAGTGGCGATATAATCGCAGCCCAATGCTGCCGCTTTGCTCCAGAGATTGCCGAACTTGAGCTTTTCGTTGCACATCACGCATGGATTCGGCGTGCGGCCAGCCTGGTACTCGCTCGAGAAATAATCAATGACCAGTCGTTCGAACTGATCGGCTTCATCGACTACATAATGTGGAATTCTTAATGCATGGGCGACGGCGCGTGCATCGGCCACCGCTTGCGGTCCGCAACATTTGTCCTCGGCGCGCGAGATGCAATCCTGTGGCCAGACTTTCATCGTCACGCCGACGACATCGTAGTCCTGCTCGCGGAGCAGATATCCGGCCACGCTGGAGTCCACGCCACCGCTCATGCCAAGTAGAACGCGCTGTTTGTTTCGCTTCATCGAAGCGAAGAACTTCGATCAATAGCCAACTGAGTCAACGCCGCTGCTGGAGCGGCGCTCCGTGGGCGTCGCATTTATTCGACAGGAGGTCGTTAACACGCCGCTACAATTTCACTGGCGCGCTCGTGAATTGACTTCCACGCAACGTGAAACGCCAGGGCAAATCCGCGGAGCGCGCGATACCGATCCGTTTGCCGACAACAACGTCGGAAGTTG
>JBIOVE010000021.1:0-4200 GCA_044867565.1 Candidatus Udaeobacter sp.
TTCAGCGGAAGCAACTTCAAAAGTTGCGCCACTATTTCAGGATCGGCGTGCCATACAAGCTGACTCCATTGGCGCGCTCGATCCGGACATCGACAAGTTCTCCCACGAGTTCGTCCCCACCTTCGCCTGCCCGCCGTAGCGTCGGCGAAGGCGGGAACACGACAACCTTGTTCGTGCGCGTGCGGCCCATCAATCGCGCTGGGTTCGTTTTGCTCGGCCCTTCACAAAGCACTTCGATCTCGCATCCCACAAGGCGTTCGCCGGCGCGTCTCGTCGAGTCGTTCACGATCTGGAGCAAATCCTGGTTGCGCTCTTCTTTGACCCATTCGTCGATCTGCTCGGGCATCTCGGCAGCTGGCGTATCGCGTCGCGGCGAATAGCGAAAAATGAATGCATTGTCGAATTGGATTTCTTCAACCAGACCGCGCGTCTGTTTGTAATCGATCTCTGTCTCGCCTGGAAATCCGACGATAATATCGGTTGTAATCGCGACGCCGTTGCGCGCCTTCCGGATTCCCCGCACAAGATCGACATATTTTTCGGCGGTATGCGCGCGGTGCATCGCTCTGAGAATTTTATTGGAACCGGATTGTAACGGCAGATGCACGTGCTCGGCCAGCTTTGGAAGGCGCGAGATCGCGTCGATCAAATCGTCGCGAAATCCGATTGGATGCGGCGACGTGAAACGGAGACGTTCCAGTCCGTCAGTTTCGTGCACAGCCTCGAGCAACTGCACAAAAGGACTTTTGCCTTCCCGCTTAGGGAACTCGTGGCGTCCGTACAAATTCACGATTTGTCCAAGCAGAGTGACTTCCTTCACTCCGCGCGCAACGAGTTCGCGCACCTCACGCACAATCTCACCGATCGAACGGCTGCGCTCCGCGCCGCGCGTCTGCGGGACGATGCAAAAGGTGCAATGCATGTTGCATCCCTGCATGATCGAAACGAACGCGGTTGCTTGTCGAGGCGCGAGTTGTTGGTCGCGAATGGTCGATTGCGAGCCGGCTTCCTTGGCGATATCGACAATGCTGCAGCGCAGATCGTTCATTGGTAGGGACGCACCTCCGGGGCGTCCGATGAAATCAAAAGTCGGCGCGCTTGGAAATGGCGCCCTACCTGTTTTCTTTGCGACCAATTCGTCCACGTAATCCGCGACGCGATGAAATTTCTGCGTCCCAACAATGAGATCGACATGTGGCAAATTCTTCAGCAACGCTTCCCCGCGCGCCTGGGCCATGCAGCCAAGGAAACCGAACACAACGTGCGGACGCTCTTTTGCAATGCGGCCCAGCATTCCCATTTTGCCCAGCGCTTTTTGGTCGGCCATGTCGCGCACGCTGCACGTGTTCAAGAGCACCACGTCCGCGTCCGCCTCGTGGCCAACTCGCTCGTAACCGCGCGCCACCAGCGAATGCGCAACTTGTTCCGAATCGCGTTCGTTCATCTGGCAGCCGTAAGTCTTGATGAAAAATCTCGGCATGGATGGGCGAAAATAATACACGGGCGAGCCGCCTTCGCCACGGAGAGATTATCCGCTTTCCATCTTGCCGATCTTCGAGATTAAATCCCGATATGTCGATATGAAAGATGAAATTCCAGCGATCGGGATCATAGGCGGCAGCGGCCTTTATCAAATGGAAGAGGTGCGCGACGCGACCGAACATAGAATCGATACGCCCTTCGGGCCGCCGTCGGACACGCTCTTCGGCGGCAAAGTCAGCGGGCGGCAGGTTTATTTTTTGCCGCGACACGGCCGCGGCCATCGAATTCTGCCGCACGAACTCAATCACCGCGCCAATATCTACGCGCTACGTTCGCTCAATGTGCGCTGGATCATCTCGGTGGGAGCGGTGGGGAGTTTGCAGGAAAAATATGCGCCGCGAGATGTACTGCTCCCTTCGCAGTTCTACGATCGGACCAGCCGGCGCGTCAGTCATACGTTTTTCGGCGAGGGTATTGCCGCGCATATCGCCTTCGCTGAACCGGTCAGCACGAAGCTGCGAAATCTTTTGGCAGAATCAGCGAGGTCTCTCGGCGTCATAGTCCATAACGGCGGGACTTATGTGAACATGGATGGCCCGGCATTCTCCACGCGTGCGGAATCGGAATTCCATCGGCAGAACGGATTCGACGTGATCGGGATGACGAATCTCCCAGAAGCAAAGCTCGCTCGCGAAGCGGAGATCGCACTCGCCACCATGGCGATGATCACAGATTACGACTGCTGGAAAGTGGAGGAAGAACCGGTCTCCGCGCAGACTGTCATTGGTCATCTGATGGCGAATGCGGAGACAGCAAAAAAAGTGCTTCTCGACGCAATCCCGCGAATCCCGATAGAACCGAATTGGCCGGAACATTTTGCTCTCGATTCGGCGCTGATCACTGACCGCAAGTTCTGGCCCGCCGTAACGGTCGAAAAGTTGAGACCGATCTTGGAGCGGTTTTTTGTGGAATGAAAAATGACAAAATCCGAATGACGAAGCCCGAAGAGAGGCGGAGGCCGCCACCGCCATCCGTCTCTTTGTCATTCGAGCTTGGTCATTTTCCTAATCGCATGGCAGAGCGATCGAATCTGATCTCCTTCGTGTGATGCAGTCACGGTGATGCGCAATCGCGCGGCTCCTTTGGCAACGGTTGGATAACGAATCGCTGGAACGAGGAATCCTTCACTTTGTAGCGCGGACGCCAAATCGAGCGCCGCTTGCTCGTCGCCCACGATCCACGGGAAAATCGCGCTGTTAGCAGCGCCGGTTTTGTTCAATTCATTGCGAGGGAGAAGTTCCTGCATCGATCTGATTCTTTTCCAAAGCAAAAGTCTTCTCTGTTCTCCTTCAGAAGACGCGAGGAAATCAACTGCAGCCAACCCCGCAGCCACAATTGCAGGCGGGGGCGCTGTGGAATAAATGAAGGAACGCGCCCGATTAATCAGCCATTCGATGAGGTCACCGGAGCTGCAGATGTATCCGCCGGTTGCCCCGAGCGCCTTGCTCAGCGTTCCCATTTGAATATCGACATCTGTATTCTCCTCGGCGGCCAGGCCGCGGCCATTTGGGCCGATGACACCGATCGCGTGCGCTTCATCGAGTAGTAAAATGGCCCCGAAGCGTTTTTTTATTTCAACCAATTCGCGCAACGGCGCGCGATCGCCGTCCATGGAAAAGACAGATTCGGTCACGATGAGAACACGTTTGCCTGCATGTTCGCGCTGGGCCCATTGAAGATGACTCTCCAGTTTGCCCAGATGATTGTGCGGAAATACACGCAGGATCGCGCCACTCAATTTTGCACCATCGATCAATGAGGCGTGGCACAGTTTATCGAGCAGGATAACGTCATTTTTGGTCACGAGAGCCGGAATCGTGCCGAGTGCCGCAGCGTATCCGCTACTAAAACAAAGCGCGGCTTCTGTTTCTTTCCAGTTCGCGACCGCCCTTTCCAAACGTAAATGTGGCGATTGCGTTCCGCTAATCAGTCGCGAAGCCCCAGCGCCAACGCCGAATTCGCCGATCGCAGCGATAGCTGCCTCGCGTAATCGCGAATTGTTCGCCAGACCGAGATAATCGTTTGAAGAAAAGTTGACGAGCCGCCGGCCTGCAACCTCGATTTCCGGCGCTTGTGCGCTACCAATTTCGCGAAGATGTCGATCTAACGAACGCGCACGGAGCGCCTCCAATTGTTCCCGAAAAAAATCTCGCTCTTGGATGTAAGACACGAATTACACGAATTGTCACGAATCTTATAGTTCTGAAGCAATCCGTAAATCAATTCGTGTGGATTAGAGAAATTCGTGTGTCACATCCAAAGACCCCAGGAAAGCAGCGCGGATGAGTCCCGCCACACTCCCGCCTTGCTGTCGCCGAGCACGACAACAATGATGTCGCGGCCACCGCGCGACCCGCTGCTAATCAAGCAATGCCCGGCGGCTTCCGTGTAACCGGTCTTCATTCCGTTGCAGTAGGGAAGACGCTTTAGAACTTTATTCGTGTTTTCCAGCTCACGCGTGCGGCCGTTGGCATAGCGAAAGACGAGCTGCGGAAGACAAACAATTGATCGGATCGTCGGGTTGGCGTAAGCCGCGCGCGCGATGAACGAAAGATCGCGCGCGGTTGAGTATTGTCCGGGAACTGGCAAGCCGTTTGGATTAACAAAATTCGAATGCACAGCCCCAAGTTCGCGCGCCCGCCGATTCATGACCACAGC
>JBIOVE010000022.1:0-8448 GCA_044867565.1 Candidatus Udaeobacter sp.
AACGAAACGGTTCGAATGTTCGAGAGCGATTTCATGGAGTTCTTTTCGCGCGTGCATCCCATCACGCCTTTGGTGCTCTACGTGCCAGTCATCGCTTACATGCTTTATCTGGCCGTTTGGCAGCGCCAATTGTCGTTTCCGGCTGTCGCGGGGCTATTTTTGCTTGGTGTTCTGCTCTGGACGCTCCTCGAATACCTCATCCACCGTTACATATTTCATTACCAACCGAAAACTCGTCTGGGAAAACGACTGCACTATATTATTCACGGCGTCCATCACGACTATCCAAACGATGCTCGACGCCTCGTCATGCCGCCGAGTATAAGCATCCCGCTTGCGTTTCTTTTCTATAGTCTGTTCCTTCTGGTTTTCCGGCACCTGGCGCCGAGCGTGTTTGCCGGATTGGTCTTCGGTTACATTTCCTACGACATGCTCCATTACGCGACGCACCATTTTCCCATGAAGCGAGGCGTCTGGCTCTGGCTGAAGCAGTACCATCTCCGCCACCATTACAAAGATGATCACGTCGGATATGGCATCAGCTCGCCACTCTGGGACTACGTTTTTCGGACGACGCGAAAGTAGCGGACACCCAAGCCAAATTAGCGCGCGTCGCCGATGGATTCTCGAAGCCATCGATCGGCCGGTCAACTTAGGCGATTCACCGAGAATAAACGCCCCACAGGCTACAGCATTTGCCCAAAGCTGGTCTCACTAAAATCTTGTCCCGAATCCGAAAACCGGTAAAGTTGTTGCCCCGACACGGAAATTCTTGGCGCGCAAATGCAGCCGGGAACTTCGTAAGGAGTCTAGTGAAGGACAAGAAATCTCAATTTTGCTGGAAACCGCCGCTCGCTGAGCTCGCGCTGATTATAGAATTGATTCGTGCAGCGGCTTTGCCCCCGACGATCACTGGCCCGATAATGGGAGGCGCCGAAAACGAGCGTACGGCGTGATGAACGAAGACCCGGCAAAACTTAGTCTGAGCAATTTTCTCGCGGGCGAGAGCAAAGATCCGCTGCAAGCTCCGGCGAGCTTCACAAACTGGATGCGGGTCGGTGCGTGGGCAGTTGAGTTATATGAGCCTGAGCTTCTCGCCACCGCAGACGCGCGCACACTGATCACCTACGGCGGCAAACCGCGGCCCGTAATTAATCTCTGCTCCTATAATTATCTCGGTCTCGCGAATCATCCTGAGGTGCTCGTCGCCGCACACGAGGCGCTCAGGACGCATGGATTGGGCGCATGTGGTTCTCCAATGCTCTCTGGAATGACCGATCTGCATCGCGAACTCGAGCGACGCGTGGCGAAATTTCTCGGGCGCGAGGATGCAATGCTTTTTAATAGCGGGTTTGGTGGCGCACTTGGCACGATTTCCGGGCTGCTACGCAAAACGGACGTGGCGATTCTCGACAACCGCTCGCATCTCAGCCTCCGCGATGGAGCGGTCCTTTCCCGATGCCGCACAGAGAAATTCGAGCACAATGATCCAGCCTCACTCGATACAGCGCTGGGTCGTCAAAAAGGCCGGCGTCAACTCGTCATTATCGAAGGGATTTATTCCATGGACGGCGATTTCGGCAACCTGAAGGAATTAATTGAGGTCGCGGAATCCCACGGCGCGAGTGTTTTTATTGACGAAGCCCATTCCATGCTGGCGTGCGGCGAACATGGCCGTGGCGCGGCTGAGAAGTTTGGCGTAGAGGACCACATTCCGCTCGTTTATGGCACATTCTCCAAGGCTTTTGGGGCACTGGGAGGATTCGTTGCCGGTTCGAGGGAGACGCTGCAATATCTGCGCTTCTACGCGCATCCGTATGTTTACTCCTGTGCGCTGCCGGCAGTTGTGATCGCGGCAATTCTCAAAGCGCTTGAGCTCGGCACAAGCCAACCAGAGCTGCGCGCGCAACTTTGGGAAAACGCCGATTACTTTCACGCGCAACTTCGAAGCCTCGGGCTCGACACCGGAGCATCGACAACTTACGTGATGCCCATTGTCATTGGGGATCGGGAGCGCATGTATCGGCTCGGTCATGAACTGCGGCGGCGGGGTCTTTGGGTCGCGCCGGTGGATTATCCGGCCGTCCCGCAAAATCGAATCTGCTTTCGAGCCTGCGTGACAGCCAAACATACGCGCGCGGACTTGGACGAAGCGCTCAACATCCTCGAGGACACGCTTGCTCCCGCGGCGCTACAGAACGCCTGAGTTTGCGATCACGCTGAAGTTTGATGCCGCAACGAAAAGAGGTATTGCCTTCGCGCGTCGAGGCGACTTACAAGGCGCGCGAGGTCGAAGGATTTCTCGATCTTTATTTCTACCGCCCAATAGGGTTTCGGCTGGCTCAGCTTTTCGAGAGACTCAAAATGACGCCGGCAGGCGTGACTTTCCTCGCCGGCTTCTTCGGCGTCATTGCGGGACACCTTTATTATTATCGCGATTTACGCATCAACATTGTGGGCATGGCGCTTCATGTTTGCGCTAATGCTCTCGACAATGCGGATGGTCAGCTCGCGCGCCTGACTCACCGGGAAAGCCGCGAGGGCCGCATCAACGACAGCGTTGCCGATCATCTGGTGTTCGTAAGTATTTACGTGCATTTGACTCTGCGTTACCTCGTTGAAGGCTCATCGCCTGCAATCTGTTTTCTCGCTCTTGCTGCCGGGATCAGCCACGCATTGCAAGGGGCTGCAGCCGATTATTACCGCAGCACCTATCTTTATTTTGTAACAAATCGAGGACAGGCGAGATTGGATTCCTCCTCTGCGCTGCGATCCGATTATGCGCAGCTCAGGTGGCATTCCAGGCCGTGGAATAAGTTTCTACTCGCGCTGTATTTGAATTTCACCCGTCAACAGGAAATGCTCTCGCCACAGCTGAAAAAATTCCACGATACAACCAGTCAACTGTTCGACGGCGAAATCCCAAACTGGCTAAGGACGCGTTATCAAAATCTGGCCGGCCCGATGTTTAAGTGGTGGGGTTTATTGATGACAAACAGCCGGATGTTGGTCCTGTTTGCTCTCCTCTTCGTCGGCCAGCCGATTTACTACTTCTGGTTCGAACTCATCCCGCTTAATTTACTGTTCGTCTATCTGATTATCCGCGAGGAACACATGGCCGAATCGCTGGAGGAAGCAGCGGTGACATGGCGAAATTCGGCGTAGATCGCCTTCTGCGCTCGTGTCCAAGATCGAAGTTTCAGAAGTCAGCTCGCGCCGGGATCGCAATGCTTTCATCAAATTTCCGTGGCGAATTTATGCGAATGATCCGGCGTGGGTGCCGCCATTAATCCTCGAACGGAAGGCATTCCTCAATCGCAAGCGGCATCCGTTTTACAGGCACGGCGACGCTGCATTATTTCTTGCCCGACAAAACGGCGAACTCGTTGGGCGAATCATGGCGAGCGATGATCCCAACTACAATTCGCTGCATCGATCGAACGTCGGCTGTTTTGGCCTCTTCGAGTGCGTCGATAATCGCAACGTCGCGACCGCGCTTTTTCAAGCTGCCGCCGGCTGGCTCCGCAAAAAAGGTCGAACCGAGGTGATGGGCCCGATCGATTACTCAACAAACTACGTTTGCGGTCTCTTGATCGACGGATTCCAGTTTGCGCCGACCATCTTGACTGCCCACAATCCGCCCTATTACCGGCAGCTGATCGAGAGCTGCGGTTTTGCAAAAGCGAAAGATTGGTACGCCTGGTGGTTTGCCGATCCGGCAAAGGCCGCCGCTCGTTTGCGCCCAGTGACGGAACGGTTTCGCAAGCGCTGGGCAGTCAGTATTCGCCCGGGAAATCTAAAGAATATCCGCGAAGAAAGCAGGCGCCTACGCGAAATTTACAATCAAGCGTGGGAAAAGAATTGGGGCTTCGTAGCATTCACAGAGGCGGAGATTGAGTTCATGACGCACGAGCTCAAGCAGCTCGTCATTCCGGAGTTCACGCTCATCGCGGAAATCGGCGATGAACCATCCGGGTTCATCCTATGTGTGCCGGATATCAACGTCGCGCTGCGCCATATCAATGGCCGGTTGACGACTTTCGGATTGCCAATTGGCCTTGTAAAACTGCTTTATTACAAGAGCCGCACGCGAACCGCGCGGCTCATCGCACTTGGCGTGATCGAAAAATACCGCCGCGCCGGCATTGCCGAAATGCTTGTGCTGCGGATCATCGAAGACGCAATGATCAAACGCGGATTTCGGGGAGAGCTTAGTCTCACCCTTGAAGATAATTTCGCGATCAACCGTTTCCTCGAGACGTTGGGCGCCGCGCGCTACAAAACGTATCGCATCTACAGCAAATCAATCGCGTAAACGGATGCTTAAAAGGCGCCAGTTGCGGCAAAACGCCCAGGTTGCGCGCGGTAGATGCACGGCTGCCGTGGCGACCTGTAACCACGCCATCACGATAAAAGCCTTCGCTGGCGCTCCCAACAGGAAGCCAATTGCCAGAATCCAAACGTAAACATTGCGCCGTCCGCCCACTAGCCGGACGAGCCGCTCGAAGGCGCCCAGTTCATCGATAACTTTTCCGGTGGTGAGATAAACGCTTGCCTTTGCGAGGCCATCGACAGCTTCCGCCACCAGCAGCAGAAGCAGGTAGTGGAACGCTCCAGGTAATTGCCCGGAAACCTGGAAATGCCAGGCAAGAGCAATCCACCAGGAAATCTCGAAGAATGCATCAAACCAATGCTCGATCTTCCCAGCCTTGGTCGTCTCTACTTTGATGCGCGCCTGTTTCCCGTCGAGGCCATCGAGGACCCCTACGACCAGGGCAAGCGCAATTCCCCACGCAAGCTGGCCCGTTGCCAGAAGAATTGTGACTGTCCAGGCAACAACATTGCAAAACAGGGTCAACTGATTGGGTGTGATCGGCGTCTTGCAGAGACGAGAGACAAGAAATGTCTCAATGGGAGCATGAAACCACGCGGGAATGTCGAGTGTGCCCTTTTGTATGGAATCGAAAAGAACGCGCTTTGCCAGTTTTCTGTTCGAAGGCGATGGCGCAGGAAACCAAAATGGCCTGAGCTTTCGACGCATCGAAACGTAGTATAACAGTTGAGCCGACACATCCAGCGCCGCCAAATTACCCTGCTCCAACCCCTCGCGCAGAGCATCCTCAAGAAAACCATTTTGCGTCGAGGCCCAATCATATTGCAATAGGGCTGGTCCGCACAGTTTCCCTCGAGCAGTATCTGGAGCCGAAGCGATGAGAGCCTCAATCCGGGGACGCACGCCGGAATCGACCAGAGCTGCCGGAGCATCCTGTTCAACTAGGAGACGCACTAACCGGGGGTCGAAGACAGAATCCGCTGGAATGACAAGGAAAGGCTGAGACGCCCCGCAGTCGCGAGGCAAAATATCGACAATCTGTTCGATCCTCACCGCTCCATCCGGTCGAGTGCGAAGCGTTAAATCCAACTGCGCGCGCGGCCACGACGGGCGGGCCAGTTCCTGGGCGATTGGTTCGGGCGTGCTCGAAAGAACCGTCGCGTGTTCAATTCCGCAGCGCTGCAGCGTTCGGAGCAGACGCTCTATTGTGGAAATGCCGCAAAGCTCAGCCAGCGCACCTGGACTGTCGGCCAGAATGATACATTCATGAATCATCAGTTCGCGAAGACTGGATACTGAATCGATTTGCTTGAGCAAGTCGTGGGTGACGTAAAGGAAAGGGTCAGCACAATCAGTTCGCCCTGGCCGCGCCCCTTTGCTAAGCTTCCGTGTGGCGGAACATAACGGCTCAGTCTCAACCAGCAACTCCTCGCGCTCGGCTTCGGACACGGGGCTGTCTCTTTTTTCGCGCTTTGGCTACAGTCCGTTCCTCGCGCAATTGGTTGTGATTCGCCGATGTAATTTGTCGTGCGGCTATTGCTCAGAGTATGACAAAGTCAGCGATCCCATTCCCGTGCAAGTTTTGGAGAAACGTCTTCAGAAATTGAAGAACCTCGGCACGTTTGGCATCTCTTTAACTGGCGGCGAGCCCACGCTGCATCCGGAACTCCCCCGTCTCATCCGCAAGTGCCGCGAACTTGGTTTCTTCCGCACGGGCATGATTTCCAACGGCTTTTTTTTACGGCCTGATTTGATTGAGGCGCTTAATGAGGCGGGGCTTCAGGAAATGCAGATTTCCATCGATGGCGTTCACGCCAATGAGACAACGCAAAAGGTCCTCACCAACCTGAAGAAGCGTCTTCGATGGCTCCGCGAGCATGCACGTTTTCGAGTCATCGTCAGCGGCGTTCTTGGCGCCTGTCCCCCACAAGAAGCTGAAGAGGTTGTCTCTTTTGCCAGGCAAATGGGCTTTATCCCACGCGTTCTCCTTGTTCATGATAATGGAGGTCAACTCAAGCTCAACAGTGAGGAAGTTAAGACTTTCGAGAAAATCGTCCGGCAACTGCCGAAGACCTGGGTGGATTTTTCGAATTACCGAAAACGATTGGTGCGCGACGGCTCCGCACCATTCAAATGCCGCGCCGGAAGCCGCTATCTTTATATCGATGAATACGGGAAAGTGAACTGGTGCTCACAAACCCGAAGCGTCTGGTCCAAGAGCTTGATGGATTACACGCCTGTCGATTTGCGAGAGCAATTCCATCGTTACAAGGCTTGCCACGCGACTTGCACACTCGGTTGTGCACGCTCCGCCAGCCAACTCGACAATTGGCGGGCTCAACCCGGTTTTAACTCTTAACCGGCGAGCTCAATTTTGCCTCGGCGTCCTGCAACATCTGCGGCGTATCGACGTCCTGCCACCATGCGTCGCCTATATCGATCGCGCGGACCTTGTCGTTAGCAGCCATTAACCGAACTCCATCAGCCAGACTGCAATCATCGCTCCGGCAGCTGCCGGACTTCGCTCGCTCGAGATAGTCGAAGATTTCGAGGGAACAAACGAACAGGCCGGTATCGATTGCGTTATAATCGCGCAAATTTTTTCCAATAGCGACGATCTGGTCCCCTCGTGTTTGCACTTTCATCGCATCATCCAGATCAAAAATTGAACCAATTTTTCGATCCACCGCGACGTTGAGCACACCGGGATCCGAAGAATCGATCAATAGATCGACAATCGCATTCTCGAAAAGATGATCGCTCATGGTCAGGAGAAACGGTTTGCCGACATGGCCGGCCGCCGCCAGCAAAGAAATGCCATTTTGCTTTTGCCAATCGCGATTTTCAATGAAACGCGGGTTGAGGCCTCGCGGAATCAACTGCTGGACCTGTGCGATCATGCGCTTGCTCTCGTAGCCAACCACGAAGTTGACGTTTTTGATCCCGGCGTGAATCAGCGCATCCAGCGTGTAAGAAATCAAGGGACGGCCAAGCACCGGAACGAACGGCTTCAAGAAAGTTTGGTCAGCACCGCGCAGACGTGAGCCTTCTCCCGCCATCAGGATCACTGCTTCGGATACGGCAGTCATATCCCGTAATACCTTTTCAGCCCCCAAATTCTGAGCCGCTGGGGAAGAAATCTGAAAATCAGCGGCGCAATTTTTGATTGAAACGGAGCGCCAACCGTTATCCGCGGCGGCGGCTGAACATCCTCGATCAATTTGAGAACATGTCGTGCGACCAAATCGGGTTTGGGAGCGGCCTTCATATTGCGCTCGACGGCCTCCCACGTCTTCGCGGCTTTTGCATCGTATCGCGGATCGGTCTTCGTACTCTTGCTTAGGTCCTGGTTAAATTCAGTGCAAATATCGGCTGGCTGAAGATCGACAATGTGCACGCCGGAATCGGTTAGCTCCAGTTGGATTGACATCGTGAACGACGCCATGGCTGCCTTTGCGGCGTTGTAAGCCGCCATAAACGGAACTGGAAGACGACCAGCCAGCGATGTGACGTTGATGATCAAACCTTCAGCGCGTGTTTGCATCATGCGCAAGGCGAGCCGCATTAACTGAATCTGCCCGAAAACGAGGATTTGAAAGTGGCTCACGATTTCTTTTTCCGAAAGATCCTCGGCCGGTCCAAAATGGCCGCTTCCGGCGTTATTAATCAGAGCGTCGAAATGACCAGCTTCTGCGAGTGCGGCGTTGAATGCCTCTTCAATAGAACGCGGATCGCTGAGATCGAGACGCACCGGATGCAATGCGGCTATCTTCGGAATGCGTTCCAGATTGCGCGAGGTGCCCCATACCTCGTGACCTTGAGCGACCAGTAACTTCGCAATGGCCAGACCAATGCCGGAGCTCGCACCGGTAAGAAAAACTTTTTTCACGATTTGGCAGACGGCTTGGTGTCGCGGAACGCATTGCCTGTTGCTACCGCATTGATTCCTATTTTAAGTATCGCTCCGGTGCAAGAGTGTCCTGCTCAAGAGATGTCGATTCTGTCCCCATGTTGCCGCTAATTTCCGTTGTTTTTGTCATCCTGGCTGCGCTGGGTCTTAAACGTCTGCTTCCTGTCGTTAATAAGCATCGGCGACAAGTCCGCTTCATTCGCGA
>JBIOVE010000023.1:0-4952 GCA_044867565.1 Candidatus Udaeobacter sp.
TCGAGGGCGAGATCGTGCGCAAGCTCAAGCCGGTCTTCGGATATCTGCATCGAAATCACGAAAAGATCGGCGAGAACACCAGCTATCTCGGCTCGATGCCTTATACCGACCGACTCGATTACTTTTGCTCGATGACAAACAACTGGGCTTATGCGCTCAGCGTTGAGAGACTGGCGGGAATTGAAGTTCCCGAGCGCGCAGAATATCTGCGCGTCATTCTGGCGGAATTGACGCGACTTCAAAATCACGTGTCGCTGCTCGGATTCTTGCTCAATGACATGGGCGCGTGGGGGACTCCTCTCATGTATGCGTTCGGCGAGCGCGAGAAAATCCTCGATCTGTTCGAATCGCTTTCCGGTTCGCGCATGATGTGCGATTACATGCGTTTTGGTGGATGCCGGTGCGACACGCCGCCGGGCTGGATAGAACGTGCCAAGAAGGTGGTCGATGCGTTCCCCCGCTTTCTGGACGAGTTCGAGAAGCTTATCCTGTCCAATGAGGTCGTTATCTCGCGTACGCAGGATGTCGGGAAACTTTCCGCCGAATTGGCCATCAATGCCGGCATCACGGGCCCGATGCTCCGCGCATGCGGAGTCAACTACGATGTGCGAAAAGTGGATGGGTATGGATTTTACCCGCGCTTTAAATTTCGCGTGCCGCTCGGCGACCACGGCGATACCTACGACCGCTTAATGATGCGCGTTCTCGAAATGCGCGAGAGCCTCGGGATTTTGAAGCAGGCTTTCGAACAAATTCCCGCTGGCCCTGTGATGAACCCAAAGGTGAAGATCCGCGCATTTCGCCCGCCCGTCGGCGAGGCCTATGGACGGATCGAAGCGCCGAAGGGCGAGCTCGGTTTCTATTTGATCAGCGACGGCGGCCCAAACCCCTATCGTTACCGTGTGCGCCCGCCAAGTTTCATCAACCTGACGGTTCTGGAAGATCTCTGTCTCGGCCACACCGTGGCTGACGTGATGGTAATTCTCGGCAGCATCGATATCGTGATGGGAGAAGTGGATAGGTGAAACGGAAGACGATTTAACGATTCAGCGATTTAACGAACACACATGCTCGGCACAGGCATACTCAAGGGAATGGCCGTCACGGCGCGGAACTTCGTCGGAAGTTATTTCGAGAAGGATCGCTTGATTACGGTGCAGTATCCCGAGGAGCGGAATCCGCTGCCAGAAAATTACCGCAACTTCCCTTTTCTCATCTACGACGGCGATGATGCGCAAGCGGGACTACGCTGCGTGGCGTGCAAAATATGCGAGAAGGAGTGCCCGCCGCAGTGCATCTATATCGTCAAGAGTGAAGACAAGAAGCCCGATTACATGGGCAAGCCCCAGTTTTATCCAAAGGTATTCGACATTGATATCTCTGTTTGCATGAGCTGCCAAATCTGCGTCGAGGTCTGCCCGTTTGAAGCGATCAAGATGGACAAGGTTTTCGAGCTCAGTCGGCGTGAGCGTTTCGACGCGCTGCTTCTGCGGACGAGCGATCTCGCCAAATCGAACCAATACTATCACAGCATCTGCCCGACCGACGCCGCCGAGGTCGATGCAAAGCTCGCCGAAGCCGCCGCGAAAAAGAAGCCGGCGGCACCTGCGTCACCTGTCGACGCACCTCCAGCAAGCGCCGCTTAGCGCTGCGCTCCTTGCAATCGCAAATTGAAAATCTAAAGTCGAAAATCGATTTGCCAGGGTGGCGAAATTGGCAGACGCGCCAGACTTAGGATCTGGTGGAGAAATCCTTAGGGGTTCGAGTCCCCTCCCTGGCACTTCAATGGAACCCACAAACGTTACATCACGCGCCATTTCAGTTCGCGCGAATGCCTTTTGATTTCCCACAAACGTTTTCCCCCAAGGAACGCATTTTCATTTCGCCCATGCTCAATTCCCTTCGGCAATCTACCGAAACGGTGCACAAGGCCGCCGCCGAGCACGACATAATCGGCGATGAAGGATCGCTTCAATTGAGTGACGGCATACGTCACTTCGCGCTTCCATTTTTTTTCCCCAAGCAATTCCACACCGGGAATGCCGAGATAATTCTCGATGATGTGGGATTCGCGATAGGGCAGGTCCCCGAGCTCAAGGGACAATAAAGTCTTGTCCCACACAAGGGCAGAGCCGAGCCCGGTTCCAAGTCCCAGAAAAAGCATGCGCCCGCCGCGGTAACTGCCGAGCGCTTGCATAGCCGCATCGTTGATCAAACGCACCGGTGCGCCAATCGCTCTGCCAAAATTGAAGCCGACCCATCCTTTGCCCAAATGTTTTGGCTCTCTTACGACGCGTCCCTTGCGCACTGGCGCCGGGAAACCGATTGAGGCCACGTCGAACTTCCAACCGCGCACATTCTCTTTGAATTTTTCCTTCAGTTGTTCCGGTCTCATTCGCGGCCCGGAAGGAAATTCACGTTGGTCGCGAGGCGACATGAGCAGTTTTACGTGTGTGCCGCCGATATCGACGACGAGAACTTTTCTCTTCATGAGCGACCGCCCCGAAAGCATTCGGGGTGAGGCTATCGGCCGTGCCCGGTCGAGCGCTTGAAACGCTGAAAGATACTCTTGCTCTCGGGCTTTATCGCTGTGCTGGCGGGCCAGCATTCCACAATCTCAAGCGCAAGAAACCGAAACAGCATCAGGTAGGCAGATTTCAAATCGAGCCGCAGATTTTTGGCGATTTGCTGCACCGATCGGACGCCATTGAATTGCGACGCGAATTGCGCCTCGTCGGAGGTCAGCTTCAGTTTCTGAATACGTTCGAAACCATCTTTCGTGTAAGCTGGAATCGACGTTGGGTCGAAGTTTACATGCTGATCGAGATTCTGAACGAAGCGCAAGGTTTCCAGAGCCCAGTCGTCCACGTTTGGCTCCGCAGACGCGTCGTCAGCATCACTCAACAGTTCGGCATTCTTCTCAAACATGATCCACACGCGCGGCGCCGTCCAAAGTTGGGAGAAAAGTCTTTGCCCATAATGCTGCACCAGCTCCATCGCGGGCTGGCGCGCAATTGATTCCTGTCGGGCAAGATTAAGGAAAAACGGCGTGCCCTTTTCAGTCTGTTGGGCACGTGCCTTGGCAACAATCTCCGCATCGACATTGGCGAGAACCGCAGGCGTCTCCGAGCAATACAGGTTGGGGTCTCGGGTCGTGGCGAAAACAACCTCGCCCTCCTTCATCAAGACCTCGATTGGCTCCTGGTCCCAGAATGATCGCAGCGATCCCGTGAGTTTTTCTTTTGCGATCGCCTGAAGCGCGCGGTTCAGGGAAAACAAGGTGGTGTGTCCGCAAAAATAGACGTCAGCTGTGGCTGACTCCTTTGGAGGATCGACGTCTGTGGCCGCAGCGGCGGTGACGGGTTTGGCCCAATCCGCGGCCGGTGGCGACGGGCTCCACCAGTCCTGGGACTTGGCGGCCGCCTCCGCATCGGCAGGCTCTTCGGCCACGGTTTCCTGCTCCTGTGGAACATCGCGATGGTTGGTTTGATCCAATTCTTCCCTATTCGCTGGTTCGCTTTGAGCTTCTGTTGAGTTCGGTTCGCCGGATGAGTTCGGCATAATAGTCCTCCAGGGTTTTAGTAAGCAAATCTGATGTGAAGGCTTTACTCAAGAACCCAATCATCGCAACGGCGATCTCTCGTGGCCAGCCGCGAAACGATGTGCAAGCTCGCGCCGGCTGATCTTTCCGCGCTCGCTCACCGGAATTGCATCCACAACGAAAACCCGCTTCGGCACCTGCCAACCGCTCAATTCGCATCTGCAAAATTCCAATAGCTCGGCCTCGGTCACGCCAGGAGAAGCGACCACGCATGCTGCCACTTCTTCATCCCGCAGAGTCGACGCGCGCCCAAACACAATCGCCTGACGCACACCGCTAAAGCGCAGCAAGAGCGCTTCCACTTCCGCCGGATTGACCTTTTTACCGGCGACATTAATTACATCCGAAGTCCGGCCAACGATTCGGAATCCGTTTGCCGTCCTGTTTAGCAGATCGTCGGGAACAAAACAGCCATCGCCAAGCCTGGCTCCGTCGGATTCGGGAAAATACCCGTCGCCCACGGCAGCGCTGCGGACGCGAATCTGGCTCGCCGAAGCCAGTGGATCGATCATCTCAATAGCGACGCCTTTCATCGGTTGACCGACAAAACCTTCCACCCCATTTGCCCCGTCGCGATCGTAACAAATCCCCCCGCATTCCGATGCGCCGTAAAACGAATGGATTGGCAGCTTGAATTTTTGCCGGAATTGACGCGCTACGGTCACAGCCAGTGGCGCCCCCGCTGAAATACAAAGCCGAAGCTTGGACAACGCGGGGACATTCTCCAATTCACAGAATGCCTGATAAAAAACCGGTATTCCGGGGAAAACCGTCGCATTGCTACGAGCAAGATCTGCCAGTATCGCGCGCGGAGTCCGGTCGCGACTCAGCACCATGGGCACACCACGGGCGATCAGTGGAGTAAGCAAATTGCTGAACCCGTAAGAATGCGAAATTGGAATGACGCCAAAATTCAGATCGACATCGCTGATTCCCATCGTGTCGCAAATCTGATTGCAATCGGCGAGGAGTTGTGCGCTCCGAAATCGAATGGCGCGCGGCGCGGCCGTCGTGCCGGACGTCAGTTTCAAAAGCGATGGAGCTTCTCCGTCCCAGCGCACTGTGGCGTCGGCTGTCCCCGGCTGAAGTATCTGTGGGGAGTTTCCGCTGGGGACAGCAGACACTACAGCAATTGCCTGACAGACTTTCAGCGCAGCATCGCGCTGTTGACCGCTCATCGATTGTTCCAGCGGGAGAACGACCAGCCGCTGGCGCAAACAAGCAATCAATATCGAGGGCCAATCTTCGTGGTTGCCGATCTGGACCGCGATAACGCTCCCGCTATCGAACATCCGCATGCTCATTCCGAAATCGCGCGCGCGTTGTTCGATGTCGGTAAATTTTCGCACGA
>JBIOVE010000024.1:0-3491 GCA_044867565.1 Candidatus Udaeobacter sp.
ACACGTGGGTGGCTTTTGTGGGAGTAATTCTCGCGCTCAGTGGTGTGGAAGCGGTCGCAAACCTCACCGGCGTCATGAAGCTTGATCCGGATGCGACTCCTGCGGCGCCAAAGGTGTCTCGAACGGCGACGAAGGCGATTTTGCCAGTCGCAGTGGAGGTCGTGCTCGGTACGGCATTTCTCGGTTGGGCGATGCTTTCACTCCCGAAGACTTTCGCCCCCGAGCTTACCGCGCACAAAGAGGACATGCTGCGCTTTCTCGGACAATACTACGGCGGTATCTTGGGCGGTGCCTGGTTTGGGCAAGCCTTCAGTTTGGTCGTCGGAATTGTTTTCGGACTCCTGCTGATCAGCGCGGTGAACACAGCCATCGTCGCTTTAATCGGAGTGTTTTACATGATGGCGCAGGATGGTGAAATGCCGAGACCATTCGCACGCTTGAACAAGCACGGCGTGCCGAGAATTCCGCTTCTGATTGCTACGGCTATTCCGATTTTGGTGCTTGCGGTGACGGCAAACTTCGAAGCTCTGGCGGGCTTGTATGCGATCGGTGTCGTGGGCGCGATCACAGTGAATATCGGCTCCTGTACGTTCAACAAGAAGCTCGATCTTCGCGTCTATGAACGCCTCATCATGGGAGCGACTTTTGTCGTCCTTGCCGTTGTTGAGTTCACGATCGCCAAAACGAAGCCCGATGCACTCTTTTTCGCCGTGTGTGTGCTCGGCATTGGTCTCGCGTTCCGTGCTTATTCTCACAAGGTCTCCGGCCTGAAAACGCTCATCCTCGAGCGGAAAGTGGCGGAAATGGTGACGCCGGACCTGATCGCAACGATACAACCACGTCTGGCCGAAGAGCAAAAAATTACTGTAGCAGCGCGGGGAATTACGCCAGTGCTCGGTTTCGCCCTCGACGAAGCCCAATTGCGTAAAGCGACACTCTACGTGCTCTACGTTAAAGAAATTGCGGTTTACTATACCAGCACGCCTGCAGCGCTCGGCCGCGCGCGCTGGCAGGACGATCCAGAGGCAAACGCCATCATGTCGTTAATGCTGAAGCTTGGCGCGGAACGCGATGTTTGCGTCTTGCCCGTCTATGCAGTGAGCGAGGATGCTCCCACAACGATTGTCGATCTCTGCGCAACTATGGGGACGGATTACTTGTTTATCGGCGCTTCCCAACGAACCGCACTTACCCACCTGCTCCGCGGAAGCGTGGTAACCAATGTCGCGCAGCAATTACCTGATGAAATTCGGCTGATCATTTATGGATGAAGCCGCTATTTTCGAATCCCAAAGACGACCAGCGCCACCGCGATGGCGAACACGACGTAGAAGGATTTCGCGTGTTCTCGCATGGAAGAAGTTTTCAGTTTTAAGATTTAAGTTTTAATTTGGGCCGGGCATATTGTCTCTCCTAAAACTTAGCACTTAAGACTTACAACTATCGTGACTTCGCCCAAGGTTCTGATCGCCGATTCGATTTCTCAGCGTGGCATCGAAGAGCTTTCCCGCGACAATGCGCTCCATGTCACAGTCAAAACCGGCTTAGGCGAGAAGGAACTTGTCAATCTTATCCCGCAATTCAGCGCGTTGGTTGTGCGCAGCCAGACAAAGGTTACTGCTAATATCCTGAACGCCGGAACGCTACTGCGCGTAGTGGGCCGCGCCGGCGTGGGCGTTGACAATGTCGATGTTGAGAGCGCCACCCGGCGTGGGATCATCGTTTTGAATGCGCCGGGTGGAAACACAGTCTCCACGGCCGAGCACGCATTTTCACTTTTGCTTTCGGTTGCCCGCAAGATTCCGCAAGCTGATGCAAACGTTCGCGGTAGAAATTGGGACAAAAAAAATTTCGAAGGCGTCGAGCTTTATAACAAAACGCTCGGCGTTATCGGAATGGGCCGCATCGGCAGCGAATTAAGCCGGCGCGCGATCGCTTTCGGGATGCGCGTCGTCGCTTACGATCCCTATCTTTCCGCAACGCGCGCCCGCAGTTTGCAGGTCGAGCTGGTTGACGAGCTTGACGATCTGCTTGCGAGCGCCGATTTCATTTCGCTGCACACGCCGCTGACCGCAGAAACGCGTCACATTCTCGATCTTTCCCGATTGCAAAAAGCGAAACGCGGCGTCCGCATCATCAACTGCGCCCGCGGTGGTTTGATCGACGAAGATGCGCTTGCCAAAGCGTTGCAAGAGCGGCATGTGGCGGGCGCGGCGCTCGATGTTTTCGAAACCGAACCACTCCCGGCCGATTCGCCATTGCGCGGCGCGCCGAATCTTGTTCTCACTCCGCATCTCGGCGCTTCCACGGCGGAGGCGCAGGAAAGCGTCGGCATCGAGATCGCGCAATCAATTCGCGCGGCGTTGCTCGAAGGGACCATTCGCAACGCAGTCAATATGCCGAGCCTCGACGCCAAAACGTTGGCGATTGTCGGGCCGCATCTGCGTTTTGGTGAAAAGCTCGGCAGATTTCTATCGCAAATTGCGCCGAAACGCGTGGACGCGTTGAACATCAACTACAGCGGAAAAGTAAACGAAGTGGATACAACCGCGATCACCCGCTCTATCCTGAAAGGTTTTTTGCAGATCGCCGGTGGAACCGACGTAAACGAAGTGAACGCGCCCGCATTTGCCGAAAGTCTCGGTCTGCAAGTTACGGAATCGAGATTAAGCGCGGTTGGTGATTACACCGATTTGCTGGAACTCTCGGCAACAGCTGAAGGCAAAATAGTTTCCGTTGGCGGCGCATTTTTCGGTGCGACGCCTCGGATCGTAAGCGTGAACAGTCGCCCGGTGGAAGCGCGTCCGCACGGCGTCGTGCTGGTGCTCGAAAATACCGATCGTCCCGGAATGGTTGGGCGAATCGGGATGTTGCTCGGCGATCACGGGGTGAATATTGCCACAATGTCGCTCAGCCGAAATCAGGCCGGTGGTACCGCATTGACCGTTCTGAATCTCGATACCGCTCCCGACGCGGCGTTGCTCGAACAGATTCGTGCAAGCGAAGACGTTCACTCAGCGCAAGTGATCGAGCTTTGAGCTTCATTTGCCAACGCTTAATTCCGAAAGCAAACCTTGCCGCGGCGCGATTAATCCGATAGAACTCGGGTCAATATGGACTTCAGCTCTCATTCTATTCTGTGGATTTTGCTTATTGGTCTGGTTGTCGGCGCCATCGCGAAACTGTTGATGCCCGGAAAGGATCCTGGTGGTTGCATCATCACGATTCTCCTCGGCATCGCCGGCGCGTTTGTTGCCAGTTATCTTGGCCAGGCTCTCGGCTGGTACCAGCCCGGGCAACCAGCAGGCTTCATCGGATCGGTCGTCGGTGCAATGCTGCTGTTGCTGCTGTATCGATTTCTTTTCAGGCGAAGCGTTTAGCGTATTTGTTTGTGTTTGGGGAGCGCGGGCATTCTGCCCGCTGCCGCTGGCATGTTGCCGGCGGCTTCGCTTCTGCTACCTCGTGATCGCACAACTTCGCTGTCCGGCAAC
>JBIOVE010000025.1:0-6099 GCA_044867565.1 Candidatus Udaeobacter sp.
CGCGTCTCGCGTGTCTGGTTTCGGCGTCGCGCCGAAACGCACTTTCTTTGGACTGCTTACCGAGATTGTCTTTCGAACTACCAGGAAAGTTCGCGATGGCGCGACGCCATCGCCAACACGCGAGACGCGCGCGCTACCCAGACTGAAATTTATCGAGCGACTTAACCAGATTCCCCGGCAACGGCCGGACGCGATCGAAAATGCGCGCTGCCAGCGGTTTGGCCGTGGTGTAGCCGGCGGCGAACATCTCGAGACGGGCATCGAGATTATCAATGTAATGCAGCGCCATTGCCTCGGGTGTCTTGGGGCTGACTGGCGAGCCGAATTCCAGTTCGCCATGATGCGCACCGATCAAATGAAGCAGATGCAGGCGCACGTCCTCCGAAGCGGGCGCGAGGTTCTTCCACGCCTCCGCCTTCTCGGCGCTGAGCTTTCGCCAGAGCGAATTCACCAGCTCGAGTCCGATGGAAATGTGGCCCATGAGCTCGCCACGTTCATCATAGCTCATCGTGAAACCGGTCTCGGGCAGACAATTTTCCCAAAGTTTCCCGCAATCGTGGAAAAGAATGCCGGCGACCAAAAGATCGACATTCAACTGCGGATAGAGCGGCGCGATCTCCTTCGCGATCCGCATCATTTGCGCGGTGTGCTCGACAAGGCCGCCGCGGCGGGCGTGATGATAGTTGCGGGCAGCGGCTGTGCGGCGAAACCGGTCGCCCCAATCGTTTGAGAACGCGTCGCACAGCGAGCGCAAACGGGGATCGGCAATTGTCTGGATCGTTTGCGAAATGAATTCCCAATCTGCTTTCTGTTTGGCGCGCAAATCCGCTGGGCCTTGGAGCAGCTCGTTTTTTTCCTGATCCGTGAGCGGACGCACTGTCCATTTGCGCGCTTCGAGCCCGTATTGCTGATGCCGGTGAAACTCGCCGGTGAGCTCGATGAAATTCTCAGTCGTGAGCGCGCTACAAGCTTTGTAGGCGGGATGATCGCTCCAGACGCGGAGGGTCATGCGGTCGCATGCGTCGGCGAGGACAAGCTCGCAATACGGCTGTTGTTCGCGCGTCAGTTTCGGCGTCGCGCTCTCCACTTGCACATGTACGCGTGCGGGGACCGCGCCATTCTGCGCGGCGCGCCGGATTTCCGCGAGCGTCAGCAGGTCCATGGCTCAATCTATCATTCGTTGCTCAAGGCCGGCGTAAGCATCTACGCGTCGATCACGCAGAAATGGCCAGTGCGTGCGATGTTCGTTCACGCGGTCCCATTCGATGTCGGCCATGACAATCTCTTCTTGGTCCACCGAGCCTTTCGCGACGATTTCACCACTCGGCCCCGCGACAAAGCTTTGCCCCCAAAACTCAATTCCATCTCCGCCGGCAGGCGCTTCATGACCAACGCGGTTCGCTGCCGCAAGATAACAGCCATTCGCGATCGCATGACCGCGCTGGATCGTTTCCCATGCAGAATATTGCGCCGCTCCGAATTCTTTTTTTTCTGAGGGATGCCAGCCGATGGCTGTTGGGTAAAATAAAATCTCCGCGCCACGCAAAGCCGTAAGGCGCGCCGCTTCCGGATACCATTGGTCCCAGCAAACGCACACGCCGATTTTGCCCTGCGCCGTTGGCCACGCTTGAAATCCGAGATCGCCCGGCGTGAAATAAAATTTCTCGTGGTAAAGGGGATCGTCGGGAATGTGCATCTTCCGATATTTGCCGAGCAGTGCGCCGTTCGCGTCGATAATTGCTGCTGTATTGTGATAGACGCCGGCGCTGCGTTTCTCGAAGAGTGACGCGATAATAACAACCCCATTTTCCCGCGCGACGTCTCCTAGAGCCGATGTCGATTTGCCGGGCACTTCCTCGGCCAGCTCAAAGTTTTTGTGATCTTCCGACTGGCAAAAATATTGCGACCGAAAAAGCTCGGGCAGACAAACGATCTTCGCGCCTTGCTTTGCGGCCTCACGGATGAATTCGACGGCGTGGGCGAAATTCTTCTCCGGTTCCGGGCCGCAGAGCATTTGGATGAGCGCAATTTTGGTTTGGTTTAGATTGGCCATGGTGGATCGTGCGCTCCGCGCGCGATGTTAAACATATCATCGCGAAGCGATCAAAAATAATGGTCTGCGACTTAGCTTAGCATCGCGCGGCGGAGCGCGCGATCCACCTATGGATGAGGGCGATTGTCGTCGTGTGGAGTTTGTCCATTGATGGGAGATTGCTGAAGCTGTACCCGCCGACCTCTGGGCGGCGCGACGCGCAGGCGTTTACGAAATCAGCGCCGCGCTTCGCAGAGCGAAGCAACTACAACCATTCATTACTTCACCGAATCCGCCGGCACGATCTTGATGCTCTCGATCACCACGCGCTTGGTCGGTTTGCTCATTTCGCCGGAGCTGCTTTTCGTGACCGGCGTGTCCCCGATTTTTTCGAGCACATCGGCGCCTTTAATCAGTTTTCCAAACGTGGTGTATTGATGATCGAGACGCGGGACGGGTGCGAGACAGATGAAAAATTGCGAACCGGCCGAATCCGGATCGGGCCCACGGGCCATCGAGATCACGCCGCGCTGGTGGGAATGGTCATTGAATTCGGCCTTGATTTTATAACCTGGGTCGCCTTGTCCGTAGCTGTTCTCTTTGGCCGGATCTTTCGAATTCGGATCGCCACCCTGAATCATGAATCCTTTGACGATGCGATGAAAAATGGTCCCGTCGTAAAAACCTTCCCGCGCCAGTTTCTTAAAATTCTCAATTGTGGCCGGCGCGGCGTCGGTCCAAAACTGCACGACCATTTCGCCTTCGCTCGTTTTAATCACGGCGACTTCGTTTGATGCATTCACGGATGTTTTCTCCTCTTTCTTTTCTTCTGCGGCAAAGAGAGCCGAACTCAATAGCACAGCCATCACAATCGACCCGCTTCGCGCCGAGAGGGCAGCCACTTGTCTCAAATGGCTGGGTCGCCCAGCTCCTTCTGTTTGTGTCGGTGCCATGCTTTCATTTGTTTCGAAGGAGCTGCCCGTCGCAGGCGGGTTCGGCGACAATTTCATAATGATTTGTGGCATGGACGCGCGGCTCTGTCACGCAGTTCTGTCCGCATGATATTCCTGCAAACTGCGCACGCGCAATTTGCGTTTTTGCAATGAACGAATTCCGTTCGCGCTTGCCAGCGCGGCGCGCAGCGTAGTCATGATCGGGATCCGTTGTGCCAGCGAAGCATTGCGAATGCGCACTTCGTCTTCGCGCGGAATTTTGCCGGTGGGTGTGTTGATGATGAAGTTGATATCGCCATTTTTGACCCGGTCGAGAACGTTCGGGCGGCCTTGGCGGAGTTTGAATACCTTTGTCACAGGAATCTTGGCTGCCGCCAAAACTTCGAATGTGCCTGCGGTGGCGATAATTCCGAACCCGAGCTTCACGAATTCTCGCACGACCGGTACAACGGACTGTTTGTCGGTGTCTTTCACGCTGACGAAAACGTTTCCTCCGGTGGGTAACGGCGGCGGCGCAGCCATCTGCGATTTCGCATAAGCGAGGCCAAGATCGACATCCATTCCCATCACTTCGCCGGTCGATTTCATCTCCGGGCCAAGCGAAATATCCACTCCTTCATAGCGCAGAAAGGGGAAGACCGCTTCCTTAACGGAGAAATGTTTCGGCACGATTTCCTCCGTGAATCCGAGCTCACGCAATGATTTTCCAGTCATCACTTTGGCAGCGAGTTTCGCCAGCGGAACCCCGATCGCTTTGCTTACAAACGGAACGGTGCGCGACGCGCGCGGATTAACTTCAAGGATGTAAACGTCGTGGCCTTTCACGGCGAATTGCACATTCATCAAGCCACGCACGTTTAATTCACGTGCCATGGCCTTCGTTGCCACAGAAATTTCGTCGAGAACTTTCCTCGGCAATGAGAATGTCGGAATCACGCACGCGCTGTCCCCACTGTGAATGCCCGCTTCCTCGATGTGCTCCATGATTGCGCCGATCACGGTAGTTTCGCCATCCGAGATGCAATCGACATCAACCTCGATGGCATCTTCGAGAAAGCGATCGATCAGCACGGGGCGTAACTCAGGCATCCTGCCTGATACGTCGGGCGGGCTTCCAGCCTGCCGGTTGCGGGCAAGATACCCGCTCGACGGGACAGGCAGGATGCCCGTGTTACGTGCGTTTTCCATGTAACGGCGCAAATCTTCCTCATTGTAGACAAGCTCCATGGCACGCCCGCCGAGGACGAAACTCGGCCGGACGAGCACGGGATAGCCGATTCGTTTTGCGATGGCGACTGCCTCTTCCTCACTCACCGCGGATCCGCTCGGGGTTTGCCGCAAGCCAAGTTTGTCGAGCATCGCCGCGAATAATTGCCGGTCTTCCGCGGTCTCGATGCTTTCGGGTTGCGTCCCGAGAATGGGCACGCCCGCCGCCTTCAAGCCGCCGGCGAGATTAAGCGGCGTCTGGCCACCGAACTGGACGAAAACGCCTTCCGGTTTTTCCTGATCGTAGATATTGAGCACGTCCTCGAGCGTGAGCGGCTCAAAATAAAGTTTGTCACTCGTGTCGTAGTCGGTTGAAACCGTTTCCGGATTGGAGTTGACCATGATCGTTTCAAATCCGAGCTCGCGCAGCGCGAACGCGGCGTGCACGCAGCAGTAGTCGAATTCAATTCCCTGGCCGATGCGGTTCGGACCGCCGCCCAAAATCATCACCTTACGTTTTCCACCTTCGCGGCGTTCGTTCTCATCGCCGTAAGTGGAGTAATAATATGGCGTGTAAGCTTCAAACTCAGCCGCGCAGGTATCCACCAGGCGGTAGGTGGGAATAACCGCCGCAGATTTTCGTTGCGTGCGGATTTCGCTTTCAGTCGTCTCCGCGCCGAACGCCAGTTGGCGATCCGAAAAGCCGAGCTTCTTGGCACGTTGTAACTCAGGCATCCTGCCTGATTTGTTGGGCAGGCTTCCAGACTGCCGGGACCAAGCCTGCGCTTCCGCCACAATCTGCTCCACGTTTCGTAAGAACCACCTGTCGATCTTTGTTAGCTCGAAAATATCATCGATCGACATCCCATCCCGGAATGCCTGGGCGAGATAAAAAATACGATGCGCGTTGGGAATTGAGAGTTTTAGTCGCAGAATCTCGGGATCGACAAAACTGTCCGCGCCGTCACCGCATAATCCGAAACGCTTGATCTCCAGACTGCGCAGCGCTTTTTGCAATGCTTCCTTGAACGTGCGTCCAATCGCCATTGCCTCGCCGACACTTTTCATCCGCGTCGTAAGCGTTGCATCAGCCTGCGGAAACTTCTCGAAGGTGAACCGCGGCACTTTGACGACGCAGTAATCGATTGTCGGTTCGAAGCACGCTGGCGTCTCGCGCGTGATGTCGTTTTTGATCTCGTCCAATGTGTAACCGACGGCGAGTTTTGCGGCGATTTTCGCAATCGGGAAGCCCGTCGCTTTCGATGCCAGCGCGCTCGAGCGCGACACGCGCGGATTCATTTCAATTACGACCATGCGGCCATTGCCGGGGTTAACCGCAAATTGAATGTTTGAGCCGCCCGTCTCAACGCCGATCTCGCGAATGACCGCGAACGCGGCGTCGCGCATCATTTGGTATTCTTTGTCCGTCAGCGTTTGCGCGGGCGCGACGGTGATCGAGTCCCCGGTGTGTACGCCCATCGGATCGAAATTCTCGATGGAACAAACGACCACGCAGTTGTCCATGCGGTCGCGCATCACTTCCATCTCGAATTCCTTCCAGCCGACGAGCGATTCCTCAATCAACACTTCATGCACCGGTGAGAGATCAAGTCCGCGCGCAACGATCACATCCAGTTCTTCGCGATTATAAGCGATGCCACCGCCGGTTCCGCCGAGAGTGAATGCTGGCCGGATAATGAGCGGGAATGTTCCGATTTCATCGACTATGCGATCTACATCTGCCACTGAACGCGCGACACCGGAGCGCGGCACCTCGAGCCCGATGCGCAACATCGCCTCCTTAAACAATTGCCGATCTTCGCCTTTCGCGATTGCCTGTGCGTTTGCGCCGATCAATTTCACGCCGTGCCGCGCGAGCGCGCCGTTGCGGTTCAATTCCATCGCGGC
>JBIOVE010000026.1:0-6351 GCA_044867565.1 Candidatus Udaeobacter sp.
GTTTTTCCATCTTTTCGCCGTCGTTGGTCGTTTGGTTCATAGTAGATCGATACTAGCGCGGCGTTGTTGCTGTCAAACTTCAAATCTGTTGATTGCCAAACGCGGACGAAATACGAGGCTTGATCGCGTTGATTAAGCCGTGAATCCGAAGAATTTTTTTGGGGAGCTAAAGCGGAGAAAAGTTTACAGCGTCGCGGTCGCGTACGCGGTGGTGGGTTGGCTGCTTATTCAGGTCGTCACGCAGGTTTTTCCGCCGTTCGAAATACCAAACTGGGAACAGCGCCTTGTTATTGTTGCTATCGTCATCGGTTTCCCTATCGCGCTTGTGCTGGCGTGGTTATTCGATTTGACGCGATATGGAATTGTTCGAACAGATGACCTGCGATCCGAAGGCAGGATCGACGTTGCAGAGGCAACGAACTCGGCGGAAAAATCGATCGCAGTTCTGCCTTTTAGCGATTTGAGTCCGGCGAAAGACCATGACTACTTCAGCGACGGCATTGCCGAGGAGATTTTGATCGCGTTGGCGAAGATTGAAGGTTTGCGCGTGGCCGCGCGGCGATCCTCCTTTTGGTTCAAGGGCAGGGAAGCCGAGCTCACCGAGATCGCGGGGAAGTTAAACGTGGAACATGTGCTCGAGGGAAGTATTCGGC
Source organism: Candidatus Udaeobacter sp. (assembly GCA_044867565.1). Lineage (GTDB taxonomy): Bacteria > Verrucomicrobiota > Verrucomicrobiia > Chthoniobacterales > UBA10450 > Udaeobacter. The sequence goes on from JBIOVE010000026.1 coordinate 654, forward strand.
GGGAGGGCAACCGTGTGCGCGTGACGGCAGAGCTGATCGATGCATGCGACGGATTCACCATCTGGTCGGAAACGTATGAGCGCGAACTGCAGGGGATCTTCGCGCTGCAGGATGAGATCACGCGTTCCATCGTCGATGCGTTGAAACTTAAGCTGGCGATTTCGCCGCCACCGGCGTCGCGCAGTACCGACGCTTACGACGCTTATTTGCAGGGGCTCTTTTATTCGGACAAGAGCACCGAGGACGCGTTACGGCGGAGCCTGGAATTTTTTCAGCGCGCGCTGGACAAAGATCCGCAGTTCAGTCGTGCGTGGACAGGAATCGCGAAGGCGTGGTTATGGCTGGCGGACGCTTACGTGCCGCCGCGCGAAGCGTATCCGAAGGTTCGGGAGGCTGCTGTTCGCGCCTTACAGCTCAACGACGAGGAGGCCGAAGCACACGTGTACCTCGGGGAAGCAAAACGGATACTCGACTGGGACCTTGACGGGGCTGAAGAGGAATTCAATCGCGCGTTCGAGCTCGAGCCAAATTCGACGCCGTCCAATTATTTTATCGCTGCCTTTTACGCCGCACGCGGCGATCGGGACAAAGCGCTGGCGTATTTGCAGCGCACATCGAAGATCGATCCGGCGTCACTGTGGGTGAGCAACTTTGCTTGTGAACTCTATCGCTACTTCGGTCTGTCCGACGAAGCGATCGCGGCCGGCGAACGCGCGTTACAACTTGATCCGGTATTTCTCCATGGCGAGCCATTGCTGGCGGCGTTGTATCGCGAGACGCGACGATTCGATGACGCGATTGCACTATATAAAAAGGCGCAGAGCTTGACCGGCAAACCAGGGTTCGGTCTGGCTATCACCTACGCCCGCATGAACCGGCGCGACGAAGCACTCCAAACACTCGACGCAGCGGTGGCGAGCCGGGGTTACACACCGGGCGATGCGATCGCTCACGTCCATGTAGCACTGCAAGCATATGACGACGCGATTCGTGAATTGGAGCGCGCGTGTGTTGAGCGGTCGTCGTCCTTGCACATGGTCGGCATAGCTCCCGAATTTGCTCCGTTGCGCTCGGATAAACGCTTCCTGTCGATCTTGCAAAAAATTGGGCTCGAGCCAGAGCACGTGTTCGCAGCGACAAGCGCGCGCTGATTACTGTACGAGTGTATCTTGTCCGTGGCCGTGGGCGCGCACACCATGCTTGTGTAGATCCTGCTGCGCCTGATGCATTCCGAAGATCAGAACGGCAATCAAACCAAAATACAAGATCGACATCGTCCAACGCTGCGATCGTGTCACCTCGAAATAGCGCCGTTCTTCTTCGGTGCGCTTGCGGAAAAGCGAATAGATGCGCGGCAGCGAGAGAAGCACAATCAGCCAGATAATAAAATTCGGATATTTCCAGCCGAACCAGAGAAGCACCGCGAAGCCCGGCAACCAAAGCCAGCGGGACAACGCGGTCACGATGCGCCCGCCATCCAGCATGCCGACCGGAGTCAAGTTGAAAAGGTTCAGGAAATAGCCGAACCAGGCGAGCGCGATAAAAAGAGGCGCCTCAAAAATTTCGCCTACCGAATTGCACAACAGCGCGCCTAAGGTGCCGACCATCGGTCCACCGATTCCGACGCATGCTTCGATCCAGGCGTTCCGCGGCGCTTCTTTGAGCGCGATGAACGCGCCCATAAATGGAATAAAGACAGGTGCGCCGACCTTGAGCCCGAATTTCTTCGCAACAAGTAAATGCCCGGATTCGTGCACAAACAAAAGAAGGACGAACCCGAGGGCAAATTGCCAGCCCCAGATTTGAGTATAGACCCAAATCATGAGCAGCATCGTGCCGCCGGACTTCAGGAGGATAGGGAGGAATTTCAGGGCCGGCAGAAGAACAAGCTTCAGCTTCGTGAAAAATTTCGCGATTAAGACTCCAATGACAGCTAAGGGACCGAGCGCTTTTTTCAATCGGCTCCAGAGTGTCTCGGTCGACGGCGCCTCGAGCGGCGTTCTTTCGGCTTGAAGATTCATTACGGGTAACTCCGCCGTTTGCCAGCTAAGCTCCGGCCCGTGACGGCACCAAAATTGCGTCGCGCATTCCGTGCAGAAATTTTTTGTCTGCCGGCGCAATCGTCGCCAGAACTCCGCGCAATTTCAGGCGATCACCTTCCACAAAGAAATACGGACAAAGACGCACGCGTCCTTTCATTGTTTTTAATTCACCTGTTTGACCATCCCAATATCGATGTTCAACGAGACGGCCCTTATGAAATCGCTGCAAAATCGTGGGCGACGATTCGAATGTCGCAAGCGCACGGTCGATTCTGCGCTCCCACTCGGCGTGCGGCAGATCGGCGCCGAGCGCAATGCCACGGCTGCCCCAGCCAAGCGGTGAAAATCCACTTACCTTCAAAAGAAGGTCTCGATCTTTCTGGCTGAATCTGGCAGCCTCCCGCCATTCTTGAATTTCAAGGCGCGGAATGACGGCGTGTTGCGGTAGTGGCGTCGGATCGAGAAGCCAGGAGTAGGGGATGACCCGTTGCAAGTTGATGAAATATTTTTCGCCCAACTCGCGCCGCCAGAATTCGCGCAGCGGCTGCATCCAAAAGAGCGCAAACCACATTTTCTCTTCGAGATACGGCTTGATAGGCGGCGTGATCGAAACACGCCCGTCCGCGTTTGCGCGCAGCAGGTTGTCAATCTTTGGAATATTTGGCAGATCAAACAGCTCGAAGAAGCGATAAACATCCCGAAAACCCTCACCTGGCGCTTCGCGTCCTTCTCTCCCTGAGGGAGAGGATTGAGGTGAGGGCGTTCGGTTTTCTTGTGGCTCGTAATTTTCCGCCGCGATCACGCGCCAAGAAGACGCGTTGCGTTTTTGATCCGGCATCGAGTATTCATCCAGCATCTGTTGATTCAATCGCGCGGCGATCCATTCCATCTCCGGCCTATAGGTCGCCGCTTCTTGTGAAATGACGATGTCGCCGCCATTGGGCAGAACATTCTTAAATCCATCCAGCATTCCCTCCGCGCCGCCGATGATCTCCCTGTCGAACGCCGAATACGTTTGATTAAGCCAACCGGTTAATCCGATTCCACCCGGCACGGAATCGATTTCAGCAATGATGTAGTCTTCGTCGGTTAGAATCAGATCGGGCCGGATCACCCGAGGCAAATCGTCGCGAATTTCCTTGCGTCGCGAAAACTCAATCAGCTCCGCTGGTTTGCCCGCATCGAGATAGCGCGCCACCCACGCTGGCTGTTTCCCTTTGACGCTTAATTGGTAGAGCTGATTGCAGGCGCGTTGAAAAACAAACAGGCGATGTCCAAGCTGCTCGAGCTCGGCGAGAAATTTTTCCTCGATCGGGAACGCGTCGGGCGAAAGCAGCCAATCCTTCTCCGCAAAGAGGCCCTCTTTTGGGAAAGCAGCGCGGATGATGTCTAATTTATCCTCGGTAACGGAAACCATTTTTCCGGATTAACGTCCAACGTCCAACATCCAACGTCCAACGCTCAATAATTTTTCTTCTGACTTCGACGTTGGATGTTCGGCGTTGAGCGTCGGGCGTTTGCCGTGGATCTCTCATCGCCCCGAGGCCATGCGCTTCAACGCAAGCTTGACCAGTTCTTCCGCCGGCTTCGCTTCGCCTCTTTCCTGCAAGTCGCGCACGGCTTTGTGCGCCTCGACTTGTTTGTAGCCGAGCGCGATCAGTGCGAGCACTGCTTCATTTGCCTGCTCCTGTTCGGGCGTGGGTGCATGCGTTGGGCTTGCCGCTTCCCAAGCCGCGGCCACGCCCAGCTTGTCTTTCAATTCCAAAACAATTCGTTCGGCGGTCTTCTTCCCGAGCCCGCTGATTTTCGAAAGCGACGCGACATCAGAATTAACGACTGCGGCTTTGAAATTGTTCACGCTCATCCCACTCAACACCGCGAGCGCAAGCTTTGGTCCGATGCCGCTGACATTATTGACGAGCAACCGAAACAGATCGCGCTCAGTCGAAGTCATAAATCCGTAAAGGATTTGTGCATCTTCGCGCACGTGAAGATGCGTGAGGATACGAACCTCCTGCCCGGCCGGTGGAAGTTTGTCGTAACTCGAAAGCGGAATAAAAACTTCATAGCCGACCCCTCCGACATTGACAATCGCCTGCGTTGGCAAAGCGTTGACAAGTTTCCCGTCGAGAAAGGTGATCATGGGGATTGTGAGACCGTTGAAAGGTCAAAAACCTTACATGGTTAAATCGTTAAATCATTGAATCGTCAAATTCGGTCACTCCGGCTTTAGCGCGAGCGTCAGCTCCACGCGCTTTCCTTTCGCGATGTTGAAGCCATTCGTCGAAAACATTTTCCAGTTTTCAGGATGGCTTGCGAAGAGCGTTGGGGCTCGTGAAGTTGGCACAATTACAAAACGTGGTCCTACCCTCGTCATGAACTCCGCAGCGCGCCTGCTGTTTAGTGGCGTGAGGAAGCCGTTCACCCGGCTGCGAAAATACCAGACCAGACTGGGCTCGTTGTAATCGACCGCGCCAAACTCCATTTCCGGACGCAAGTAATCGCGCGATTGCTGGAAAAGCTCGTAAGCGGGAAAAAGCCGAGCAACAAAGGAGGGAACCACGAGAGCTATCGCGAAGAAAGAACACGCGGTCGCGATGGCTATCTGGTTGAACAAAGAGCGGCGTCGCGGCGTCTTGGAAGACGCCGCTCCTTGAGCGGACCAATGTCGTGCCAGTAACAGCGCGAGCAACGGAAACGCCGGCAGCGTGTAATGCGGCAATTTCGTTCTTACGAGCGTGAAGATGATAAAAATGATCGCGATGCCAGCGATAAGGTAATTGTCGATCTTATCGCGTGCGTTGTAACCCGGCGCATGCAGGGGGACACCGGCCGCAGGTTTTCGCCACAATTTCCGTATCAACCAGGGGAGTTTGATCGACCACGGAAAAAAAGTTAGAAAGATCGTTACGAAATAAAACGGCAGTAGCAGCAGATACGTCCCAAACGAATTCGCGCCGTGACCTTCCATCGTGGCAAGCGAGCGACCGATAACGTGCCGACCGATTCCGATGACGAAAAATTGTCCGTGCGTTTGAATTAGCGCCGGAATTCCCCAGAGCGCGACGATCGCGAGCATCAGCAGAAGGCCGCGGCCGAAAGCGAACCGACGGGCGATTTGCGGCTCACGTAAAAACATCATCGTCCATCCCACAGTCAAAAGCGGAATCCAGGCGATCGGTCCCTTGGCAAGAAACCCAAGCGCCAGCGCCAAATAGAAGATCCACCACCAGAGAGATGTTTGATGTTCGCGGCGGCGAATCCGTCCTCTGGCGGATTTGAGGTTTGATGTTTGATTTGCTAATGGCGGGAGCCGGTTGCGCAGAAGTTCATAACCGGCCCAATGCGCCAGCGTGACGAAGAAAACCAGCCACATGTCAGCCACGGCGGCCTTTGCGTGGAGGAATGTTTGCAGCGAGAGCGTGAAAATGATTGCAGACCACCATCCAACTCTGCCTCCGCCGATCCGCGAGCCCCATGCCAGGATGGTCAATGCAGTCAGTGCGGCGGCGATTACCGATGGGAAACGCGCTGCGAAATCGTTCTGGTCAAAAATCTTGTAACTAGCGACCTGCGCCCAGTAGGTGAGGGGAGGCTTATCGAAACGAAAATGATTGTTAAAATAAGGAACAACATAATCGCCGCGCTCAATCATC